>JACDBO010000082.1 GCA_013694885.1 Chloroflexia bacterium
GCGCGTCTTCGCCGTCGAGTGCACCCTCTACCCAGCCGCGATCCGCCGCTACCTGGCCGAGCATCGGGAACTGCGAGGCGAGGGGATAGGGGATAGGGGATAGAGGGCAGGGGTTACCGCGCGGGCATCACCCGGACGCCCGCGTCGTAGGGGGCGGCGATGAGCGGCGCGTAGTGGTCAACCCACCGGTAGACTCGGGTGGCGTACTCCTCGGTGCAGGTGAACGCATCGCACTTGATCCCGAAGTAGTGGCGCACGCCATCCCACTGGTTGCCGGTCGCCTCGATCTTCCATTTCAGCAAGAGCGCGCCGGCCTGGATGTTGGTCGCGGGGTCATGCCAGCGGCTCGAATTCACCCCTTGCTCATGCAAGTGATCGGGCATGACCTGCATCAGCCCGCGCGCGCCAGCGGGTGAGACCGCGTCGGGGTCCCCCTGGGACTCGACCTTGATGATCCCGGCGATCAAGGAGGCGGGAACGCCGGTACGTTCCGCCGCCGCGAGGATCTCAGGCATCCAGAACAAGACCGGTTCGTCTAGCCGCACCGACGCCAGCGGTGGCGGCGGACCGGGCGAGACCCGCTTCAGCGACCTCGTTGGTTGCGCGGTCGGCGTCGCCGCCGTCTGGGACCGGTCGGAGGTCGCCAGCGCCCGTGTCGGCGTTGCCGTGAGGGAGGCACCGGACGGCACCTGTCCGCCGTTGCCCTGCCCCGCCCCGATCTCGGGCTGGGGCTGGCGCATCTCGTTGCGCGGCGATTGCTGGGCCGCGGCGATGCCGAAGACCATGACCATGACGATACCGATGACGAAGACCGTATGCACCGAGCGATCGAGGCGCCTCAGACGAGCGCGCCACGCACCCGCGGTTGCCCGGTCCGTCGATCCGGCCGCCTGAGTCAACGCCGAGGACCACCAATCGGGATCGAGCCGCGTGTCGTCTTCGCCGAGACCCATCTCGCCCCAGGAGGGAAGGCGGCGCTCCACTCCCACCGGTCCTGGAGACTTGGTTCGCGGATAAGCAACGGGGCGATGAGGGAATCGATCCAAAGAATCTCCGCTTCCGTTTGATTCTCTCTCGGGCATCCACAGAACAAATCGGACGGCACACGGCGGGCGAGCTCATGGTGATGTGCCTTCGTGTCACGCTATAGCGTACCCTACCTGTCTCAGGGAAGGTTGCGATGAGTCCAGTGATTGATCGACGCCTTGACGCCGCGCCCCGAGATCAATATGGTGCCCGCTGTCCAGTCAGCGGATGAGCGCGCTGTCTCGCGACCGCGTATGCGCCGGACGGGAAAGAGTGGGCGCCCCCGCGGGTGTGGAGAGGAAGAACGATGTTCTATCGCAGGCGTGACCCGCTCGAGGGCTCAGCACTGCCGACAGTCGGCGTCGGACTTTCAATCTTGCGCGTCGCCACCGGGTTCGTCTTCTTTATGCACGGCTACCAGAAGCTCGTGACGGACGGGATCGCCGACACGGAGCAGTTTTTCTCCCGCGTCGGCGCGCCGCTGCCGGAGTACACGGCGTCGCTCGTCACCTATGCCGAGCTGATCGGCGGCATAATGCTGCTGATCGGGATGCTGACACAGTTGGTCGCCGCAGTCCTCTTTATTGACATGGCCGCGGCGTTCTTCATCGTCCATTTCGAGAACGGTTTTTTCGTCACCGAAAACGGCTACGAGCTGGTCTTCCTGCTCGGTGGCGCGGCGCTGGCCGTGATGCTGACCGGCCCCGGCTCCTACTCCGTCGACAACGCACTGCCGGGGACCAGGATTGGCCGTCGCCGGTGAGCCGGCCCACCACGACCGATCAGTCGGTGGCGTCGCGTGGCAGGCGACGGAAAACGAGATCGCCGCGCCGGATGTCGGGTGGTGGCTCCGGCTGGTCCAGTTGGTCCCGCGCCAGGCTCCACGCGGCGTAGTAGCCGCGGACGCCGTCACCCAGAAACTGGAGCGCGCGGGTGACGCGCTGATCGGGGCGCTCAGTGGCTTCGAGACCGACGCAGAACCTGCTGAACTCGACGCACGGCGTGGCCACGACCACCTGATCGAGCCAGACCGGACCGTCCGCCGCCTCGATCAGCAGACCGCCCGCGAGATCTTCCTCGCTGAACCGGCGCTCGCTGGCAATCAAGATGTTCTCGCCGGCGACCCCATCGCTGAGATGCACTCCGAACGCCGCGCGCATGTCGCCGTAGTGGGACGTGAAACCGACAGAGACACCGTTGCCGCCGCGGTAGCGCGAATGTGAGTGGTCGCGGTGGTGGACATCCAGCACCGTCCCTCCCATCTCGTCGATGCCATGGACGCCGCCGCTATCGAGGCGAAGTGCCGCAACCTCGGTGATCGGCGCCGGGTCGTACCAGCGCCCGCCCCGCTCCCCTCGCTTCAGCGGCTCGACCTGCACCTGAACGCGGACGATGGCGCCGATCACCTCGCGCCTGTCATGGAGGTGTTCGGCGCGCGGCGTGGTCCCTTCGGTGGTGATGATGCGGTTGTCCTCGCCGAAGTGGGTCATGCGTCGCCGACTCCTCCGTGTGTGCGTTGTGGCGCACTAACGCCCACGATTTGCCCACGCAAACATCCCGCCGACCGCTCACCGCATCCTACCGTACCCGCCCATCCGCGTCCGACTCTTGTTCTATATACCCACGGGGGGTATAATCGTGCTGAGAGATATTCGCCGCGCGCGGCACGTTTGAGGTAGGTCACACACGATAATGGACGATGAGCACAGCCAAAACGGGAGCGGATCGGCGCGGCAGGTGGACTCCCAGGACCCCGGCGGACCGCATCGCCGGGCGACAGGGCACGCGGCGGCGTCCGCGGGCACTGGTCCCGTCCACCGCGGCGATGTGGCGGACCCTCATGATGTCGACCACGAGGCGCTGATGCCGGTCGCCGCCGGGGATCATGCGAACCACGGAGGCCACGGCGGCCACGGCGGGCACGCCGGGCATGCCGACATCTTCCGGCGCCGGTTCTGGGTCAACCTGGCGCTGGCGATCCCGGTGATCCTCTACAGCGAGATGGTGCAGGAGTGGCTGCGCTTCTCGATGCCGGCGTTTTCCGGCAGCGACCTGGTCGCGCCGGTCCTCGGCACGGTCATCTTCCTCTATGGCGGCTGGGTCTTTCTCAGCGGCGGTTGGGAGGAGATTCGCACCCGTCAGCCCGGCATGATGCTGCTCATCGCCCTGGCGATCACAGTCGCCTTCGTCGCCAGCGCGGCGACCACCCTCGACTTCTTCGACCTTGAGTTCTGGTGGGAGCTGGCGCTGCTGGTCGTCATCATGCTCCTCGGCCACTGGCAGGAGATGCGCGCCATTGGCCAGGCCCAGGGGGCGCTCAGCGCGTTGGCGGCGCTGCTCCCCGACGAGGCGGAGCGCGTCGTCGATGGCGGTGTCGAGACCGTGCCGCTCAATGCCCTGCGGGCCGGCGATGTCGTCCTCGTTCGGCCCGGCGCGCGAGTCCCCGCCGACGGCGAGATCGTCGATGGCCAGGCCGAGCTCGACGAGTCGATGATCACCGGCGAGTCGCGGCCGGTCGACAAGAGCCCCGGCGACCGCGTGGTGGCCGGCACGGTCGCCGCCGGTTCCGCGATCCGGGTTCGCGTCGATGCCGTGGGCGAGGCGACCGCACTGGCCGGGATCCAGCGCCTGGTCGAGCAGGCGCAGATGTCGCGTTCGCGGGCACAGGCCCTGGCCGACCGCTTCGCCGCCGCCCTCTTCTACGTCGCGGCCACCGCCGGGATCGTGACCTTCGTCGTCTGGACCCTGCTCGGCCAGACGGATGAGGCCGTGACGCGCGCGGTGACGGTCCTCGTCATCTCCTGCCCCCACGCTCTCGGTCTGGCGATACCGCTGGTGATCGCGCTCTCGACCTCGCTCGCCGCCAGGCAAGGCATCCTCGTCAAGGACCGGCTGGCTCTGGAGCGGATGCGGGAGGTCGACACAGAGCTCTTCGACAAAACCGGCACCCTCACCCGCGGCGAGCACGCCGTCTCCGCCATCGCCGCCCTTGATGGTGATGAGGACCAGTTGTTGGCCCTCGCCGCTGCGGTCGAGGCCGATAGCGAGCACCCGCTGGCCCGCGCCATCGTCCGCGCCGCCGGAGAGCGCAACCTCACCCGCCCGGCGGCGACGGATTTCCGGGCGATCGCCGGTCGTGGCGTCGAGGCAACGATCGCCGGCGGGAGTGTCGCCGTCGGTGGCCCGGCCCTGCTGCGGGAGCGGAACCTGACGCCGCCGGAGGCGCTCCTGGCGAGCACCACAAGCTGGCAAGAACGGGGAGGGTCCGTCCTCCACGTCGTCCGCGACAGTCAGGTCGCCGGCGCGTTGGCGCTCGAAGACCAGGTGCGCGCGGAGTCGCGGGAGGCCGTCGCGGCGCTGCACAGTGCGGGGGTGCGGGTGGTGATGATCACCGGCGATGCCCGCCCCGTCGCCGAGGCGGTCGCCGCCGAACTGGGTATCGACGAGGTCTTCGCCGAGGTACTGCCGGAGGACAAGGACCGTGTCGTCGCCGAGCTGCAAGGCCGCGGCGAGCGGGTGGCGATGGTTGGCGACGGGGTGAACGACGCGCCGGCGCTGGCCCGTGCCGACGTCGGTATCGCGATCGGCGCGGGGACGGATGTCGCGATCGAGTCGGCCGGCGTGATCCTCGCCACTAGCGACCCGCGCGCCGTGCTTGGTGTGATCACGCTCTCCAAGGCGAGCTACCGCAAGATGGTGCAGAATCTCGGCTGGGCGGCTGGCTACAACATCGTCGCCATCCCCCTCGCCGCCGGCGCCCTCGCCTGGGCGGGCATCGTCCTGCCGCCGGCCATCGGCGCGGTGATGATGAGCCTCTCGACCATCGTCGTCGCCCTCAACGCCCAACTCCTCCGCGGTCTCGACCTCCGCGGCGGCGCCACAGGTTGATACGGAACCCGGCTGTCTGGTGGCGGAGAGCCACCAGTCAGCCGATGCTGCTTAGCCCAATGTTTTCACCAGTCGAGACGGACAGCCACAACGCTGTCATTTCGAGTGTTCATGACCCGGTGGGACGCCACCAGCCATGAAAATGGGAGGCTCGTACGTACGCGGTAACCAGGGAGTTTTTCACAGCAGTCACGGCGAGAAATCTCTCGTTCCATTGAAGCCACTGCCCGAAACAGCGACATCTCCGATGCCCTCGGAATGGCCGTCTGTGAATAAACCGGGCCAGGCACGACGAATCCCTGTATGGTTGCCGTTTGCGTGAACCTGCCATAGGCTGAGGCATATCGAGAATGCTGCTGACCTGACGGGAACTTCATATATGAAATTACATAAAGTATCGTTCCGAAGTCGTAATCGGTAGTCGGCGGAGACGGATCGAGAAGATACTGCTTATGAAGACGATGCCGATGCCGAAGACATTGGAACAGTACCTGGCACTGCCCTATCGCCTGGAGATCACGCCCAGCGAGCACGGGGGCTTCGTTGTGCGCTATCCAGAACTGCTCGGTTGCGTCACTCAGGTCGAACGGATGGAAGATGCGATCCCGATGGCGCGTGAGATTCTGACGGGCTGGTTAGAAATCGCGCTTGAAGACGGCATGGATATCCCGGTGCCGCGATCCATCGACTCCTATAGCGGCAAGTTCATCATCCGCATGCCGAAGTCGCTGCATCGCGATTTGGCGGAACGCGCCGAGGTCGAAGGGATGAGCCTCAACCATTACGCCGTCAGCGTCCTTGCCGCGACCACTCCGAGGCACACCGGTGCCTAGTGTTGACCGATACACCTATCGCGTCTGGTGGTCGGATGCCGACGACTCCTTCCTGGCGGACGTGGTCGAGCTCGACGGCGTGCTCGCCTTCGGGACAACGACGGGCGAAGCGTTAGAAAATGCCCAGGGTGTGGCGGCTGTTTGGCTCGAAGATGCCGCGACGAGCGGCCGGACTGTTCCGGTGGCGCGTGGGCACATCGAGTGGGTGGCGCGGGAACTCGCGGTCCTGGCCAATGAGCCGGTCACTGCCGATGACGTGCGAGTCGTCCGGCAGAACCTCGGGCTGACGCAGCGGGCGTTCGCGGACCTCCTGGGCGTGGCGTTGAATACCGTGCAGGCGTGGGAGCAGGGGGGCAACACGCCAAACGGCGCCAGCCAACACCTGATCCGGCTGATCGACGCCATCGCTCGCCGTCCCGAACTCCCGCACGAAGCGCGCTCCCGCGAACCCATCACCGCCTGATTCATGGCCGAGCGTGGGCCGCGGTGAGACACGCGGTCGTCCACGGTCGTCGCTCCTCAGGTATCGGACCAACTCAGCGCCAGTGTCCCGCCAAGGAACGCGGCCAGCCGCTCGGCTTCCTCCGCCGCCGCGTGCTTAATCGTCTCGGGCAGCGGCGCGAAGGGCGTGATCTCGACGGTGAGACGGTTCCCTTTGCGTTCGTGGCGCCAGGTGCCGGCCATCCGGCCGTCGACCAGGAGCACGGGCGAGAGCCAGCCCTGCGGCCGGTAAACGCGCGGTCGGAACTCGACCGGCAGCACGGCGTCTATCGCGCGCGGCGCGGTCACCACGTACTGATCGAAGGCCGGCACGAGGCGGACGGCGCCGCTCGGCTCCGCCGCCGCCAGCCCCGCGATATCAGCCGCGCGGGCATGGTGCGCCGTTCCCTCGACGTCGACCGTGACGAGTTCGTCGCCGAGACCTGCCAACAATCGGCCGGCCTGGGCGGGTGAACGTAGCCCGAACCAGCGGGCGAGGTCGTCGCGCGTTGCCGGTCCGTAGACCGCGAGGTAGTCGCGGATTACCTGCGGCATGGCGTCGTCGGCATTGACCTCGGGCATTGCCGGCAGCCAGCGCTCCGGGGCAACGAAGGTGACGTTCCGGTCGCGGTCAGGCCCGAAGCAGAGCGCTCCCTGGAAGGCGGCCGGTTTGAGCACCGCGCCCCAGCTCTCGCGGACCTTGTCGCCGAGTTCGGCGTTTCCCGTCCGCGCCCCGACCGCATCCGCCAGCTCCCGCCGCGTCAGCGGCCCGTCGCTCAAGGCGGCCGGGATCGCGGCCAGGATCGCGTCGATGTCCACGCCCGTCATCCCGAAGTAGCGGAGCCAGGCGGCGTCGCCCGCCCGCGACGGCCGGTGCGACTGCGCCGCGACCCAGCGCGGGAAGTCGCGCGATCGCAGCAGGTGCAGTGTCCCGCGCATCGCCCAGGTCTTGACCAGCGACCGCTCGCTCCACAGCGCGGCTTGCACATCATCGGGTTGGATGCCTTCGACACGCGCCCAGAGAGTCAGCTCGGCGGACGACATCAGCTGCGCGTGGACGCCGCACAGATCCGTCACGACATCGAGCATCGCGTCGCGCGGTGCCCGCGCGGCCAGGTGCTGCCGCGCCATACGCCAGGCGAGCATCCCTGACCACGGGAGCTGGGCGGCTGCCGCGACCCCGTGCCCGGATTTCGATGTCATCCAGGTAGTCTCCTCTCCCACGTCCCATCGGCGGAGGTGCGCCAACCCCGTTCCGCCTTCTTCTCTGTCCTCAGTGCGTCAGTGCCTCCGCGCATAGACAGCTCGATCTCTCCAGTCTATCGTCGGGGTCCGCTTGGTGCGCTCTTCACCCGCACTGTCGGTCGGGCGAGCACGTCCAGCTTGTCCGCGCGCGAGGCATCGATACGCCACCGCGGGCACTCAACATATCTACGGATCAGTGGGAGGACGACGGCATGGGCACATGGGGAACCGCCATCTTCGATGATGATGTCGCGATGGATGCGCGCGGCACGTTCGACGACGCGCTGGTCGAGGGGTTGAGCGTCCCCGCCGCGACCCAGCGGGTGCGGGAAGAATATGCGGAGATTCTGGACGACCCGGACGAGGGGCCGGTCGTGCGGTTGGCGTTGGCCGGGTTGCAGCTTGAGCAGGGCGCACTCCAGCCAGGGGCCCAGCGCGAGGCCCTGGCGGTGATCGACCAGGGACAAGGCCTGGATCGCTGGGAAGAGGCGGGCGAGGAGTCGCTGGCCGAGCGGAAACAGGTCCTGGAGGCATTCAAAGCGCGTCTGCGGTCCGCACCGGTGTCTCCGGGCGACTGACGGCGGCTCGCTGGATAAGCGGGTCGACCGACATGGGTTGACCCGGACTTCTGGGTCAACCCAAAGCGTTTTTCATCTCACCGGGGTATAGACAAATCGTTCAAAACCGTCTACTATCGTGGCCAGAAAAAGAAGCACACGGTAACCGAAACTCCACTAGGCGAGCAAGTTGGACCGCATTGCACCAACGGTCCACGGCGCGTGGCTGCCACGCGCCGGGATCACCCCGCGAGGGCGTCTTGCCGTCGGCGCCGTCCAGACGTTGGGGCGGTACCGTTCGCGAATCATGTCGAAACGAATTGGGCTGAGGGAAAGG
>JACDBO010000092.1 GCA_013694885.1 Chloroflexia bacterium
AGTTGGTCGCGCTCAGTGTCAGTCAATGTGACCGCGTGCAGCTTGGTCATGGCGGGACTCCTGTGGGCAAACGGCGAATCGCTCCCCGCAAGATACCCCCTATGCTTTACAGTGGCGATCCACTAGCTATCAACGGAAAAGAGTCGTGGGGCCCGACACCGCGAACAAGCTAAGTTCGGAATGGGAAGCGCCGCGTCTGAAAGCGCCGCACCAGCTCGTCGCGAGCCTCGATGATCCGCGCGCACAGCGCGGGATCGCTACGCGCGAGGTGGGATGCCGAGAGCTCATCGTCATCGAGCCGCACGAACGACCCGTCTGGAAACGCGACAAGGTCGAGGTAGAGGTCGTGCCAGATCAGGAGCGGTTGACGTTCACTGACGTCGACCCGCGTCGGATAGGTGACGTTGGCGTACCAGCCGCGCAGCGCGACGCTCGGATCATGGACCGCGAAGACGTTGAACGGCAGTACCGGCGAGTAGAACTCGCGCAAGACGTCGCCCGGCGCGAAACGCAGACCACCGACTGTGACCGGCTCATGCGTCCAGCGCGCCTCGATCTCGATCCACCGCTCGTGCTCGGTGGTGGCGATGATCGTGCCGTGATATCTCGCCCGCGGACTGCCGTCCGGCGCGAGCTTGAGGGCCATCACCGCTAAGCCAGGTGTTAAACCGGCCCAGTGTCCTTCGGTGGCCGGATCGACCCGCCAGCCGGAGGCGCGGACCGATGCATCAGCATGTTCGACGTCGGAGGTCCTGGATAACGGTGGTCTCATCGCTCGCGGTCCCACCCGGCGACGGCCGCACCACCGGCGAGGTTCGCCGGGATCAGCCGCTCGACGATGACCACGTCGCGCCAGACACCATCCAGCCGCCCGTGGTTCTCGTAGACGCCTACTTCGCGAAACCCTACCGACATCAGGAGACGCCGGCTCGCCGTGTTCTCAACGAAGACGCGAGAGACGAGTTTCCAGTACCCGGCCCTCTCGGCGGCGGCGATCAATGCGTGCATCGCCACCCGACCAGCACCCCGCCCGCGTACCTCGCTCGCCACGTACACGGAGAACTCGGCGATGCCCGCGTAGCAGGCGCGGTCGCGGTAGGACGACATCGCGGCGAAGGCGTGAATGTCGCCGTCCGCTTCGACCGCGACGATCGGGTACGGCCGCGCGAACCAGGCCAGGATGTCGGCTTCCGTGCGGGGCGCGGTCTCGAAGGTGGCGACGCGGTTGGCGATTCCTTCGTTGTAGATCGCGGCGATGCGGCCCGCATCGCCGGGCATCGCCGGGCGGGCGAGAAGTGTCTGGCTCGTGGCGGCCCGGACACGGGTTTGACGAGCCTCAGGGTTGGCGAACAAGTTGCAGGACCTCCTCTGACTTGCTCCGCAGCGTCTCGGTGGTCTCCGCCTCCACATTGAGACGGAGCAGCGGCTGGGTGTTGGACGACCGCAAGTTGAACCACCAGCCGTCGAAGCCGACCGTCAAGCCATCGAGGTGGTCGATCTCCGCACCCTGTTCGGAAAAGGATTCCTCGACGCGACGCATGGCGGCGTCGACGTCGTCGACCTCGGAATTGATCTCGCCGGAGCGGACGCGGGTGTCGATCGGCCCGAGGACCTCGGAGAGCGCCTGGTCGGCGGTGGAGAGGAGCTGGAGCACGGTCAGCATCGCGATCATGCCGGAGTCGGCATACCAGTTGTCGCGGAAATAGAAGTGGCCGGAGTGCTCGCCGCCGAAGATGGCATCCTCTTCCCGCATCGTCGCCTTGATGAAGGAGTGACCGACCCGGGAGCGGATGGGGCGGCCGCCGTGCTCCTCGATCACTTCGGGCACACTGCGCGAACAGATCAGGTTGTAGACAATGGCGGCCCCAGGGTGCTGCTTGAGAAGCTCCAGCGCCACCATCGCGGTCGTCATGTCGCCACCGATGAAATCGCCGCGCTCGTCGATCAGGAACATCCGGTCGGCGTCGCCGTCGAAGGCCACGCCGAGATCGCATTCGCGCTCGATCACGGCGCGCCGCAGGTCGTGGATGTTCTCCGGCTCGATCGGGTTGGCGTCGTGATTTGGAAAGGTGCCGTCGAGCTCGAAGTAGAGCGGGATAATCTCGCACGGCAGATCCCGGAACACACGCGGCACCAACTCGCCAGCCATCCCGTTGCCCGCATCGACCGCGATCCTAAGTGATTTGATCTTGTCTGGGTCGATGGAGCCCAGCGCGTGCTCCGCGTAGGCGTCCATCACCGCCCGTTGCTGGAGGTTGCCTCGGCGATCGCCCGTGGGTGCCGGAATGCGGCCGGAGACGACCATGTCCCGGATCTCGGCGATGCCGCTGTCGATGGAGAGCGCACGGGCCCCTTCGCGGCAGATCTTGAATCCATTGTAGTTGGCGGGGTTGTGGGACGCCGTAATCATCACCCCCGCCGGGTAACCGTACTTGCCGACCGCGAAGTAGAGCGTGTCGGTCGAGACCAACCCGATGTCGACGGCGTCCGCTCCCTGATCGCGGATGCCGTCGATCAGCGCGGCGGCGAGGGCCGGGCCGGAGAGACGCATGTCGCGGCCGACGACGACCGTGTCGGCGCCGAGGAAGGCGACGACACCGCGACCGATGCGGTAGGCGATCTCCGGGGTCAATTCATCGGGCACGGTGCCGCGGACATCGTAGGCTTTGAAGAGGGTGCCGACCGACGCGTCGAGCGGCCCAGTCATAGCGCCAAATGGATCGGTACTCCTCATCCCGCCCTCCTTCTCTAAGTGTGGCTCTCGGTTTCATCGCTTCGACCTGTCGCCGCCTGGCATGGACGAGTAGTATCTTGCGGCGAGCCAGCGATCCGGCGCCGGTACGTGGCCGGCGGTCAGCCCGCTGGTGCGGTCGCCCTATTTTCCACGGGAGTGCAAGAGGTGAGCAGTCCGAACGATCAAGTAGGCGAGACAGACACGTCGCGAAACGATTGCGCCGGCAGGCAATTGGCCCACGACGCCGCGGTCGATCTCCACCTCCACACCCTCGCCAGTGACGGCGGCTGGCAGCCACTGGCGCTGATCGACTACCTCGCGGATCACGACTTTCAGGTCGCCGCCGTATGCGACCACGACACGCAGCGCTCCGTGCCGGCGGCGATGGCGCGAGGGGCGGAGCGTGGCCTCTGCGTGGTGCCTGCGGTCGAAGTCACCGTGCGGTGGAACGATCGGCAGTTTCACCTCCTCGTCTACGGTATCGCGCCGGTTCGCGGCGACGAGGCGGCACGGCCCTTTCACTCTATGTTGGTCGAGCAGGACGAGCGCTTGCAAGAGCTGGCCGAGGACGCTCGCGCGCGCATCGAGGCGACCGGAAAACCGTTGCCTTCGCTGGAGAAGGTACTCGACGGGCGGGTCATGTGGCCGTTCCACGTCCTGATGGCGGCTATCGAGGACAAGCATGTGCCCTCTTTGAAAGAGGCGGCGGAGCTCGTCGTCGCACTGGGCAGCAACTTCACGACCGATCAGCCGCTGGAGCGGGTGGTGGCGACCGCTCACGAGGCAGGCGGCATCTGCGTCCTCGCCCACCCAGGCCGCCCCAACCTCGGTCCGGCCCTGACGGCCGAGGAGCTGGCGCGAATGCTCGCCGCCGCGCCGATCGACGGGTTGGAGGCGCACTATCGTTCGTATTCTGATGAGGAGACCGCGCGCTACCGGGAAATGGCCGAGCGGTTTGGGCTGCTGACCTCGAGCGGGTCGGACTCGCACGCCCCAACCGTACCGGTAGATCCCCGACCGTGGCGGGCGGCGTGGTGCGGCGGGCTGCTCGAACGACTCGGTTTCAGGGTCGCGCCGACACCCGAAGGTGAACCGGTCTGGGCGCCGGGTATGGACCCCCTCGCGGTCCAACCGGCTCCACCACCGAATCCAGAATCCGTGGATCAAACGGCGAGCACCGAGGCGAAGGCCGAGACAAGCGC
>JACDBO010000175.1 GCA_013694885.1 Chloroflexia bacterium
GTCCTGGACGATGGTATGCACGGCCATCCCGCCTGCGCCCGGCTGCCAGAAGGGCGCCGAGCTATGCCCACGCAAGCCGGCCATCTCCTGCCACGACTGGCCGCCGTTGGTGGAGCGGAACAGCGCCGCGTCTTCGACCCCGGCGTAAACGGTGTCTGGGTCGGTCAGCGACGGCTCGAGGTGCCAGACGCGCGCGAACTCCCAAGGGTGCTGCGTGCCGTCGTACCACTGGTGCGTGCCGGGAACCCCGTCGTAGGCGAACTGGTTGCCGACCGCTTCCCAGGTCACGCCGCCGTCGTCGGAGCGCTGCATCGTCTGCCCGAACCATCCGCTGGTCTGCGACGCATAGAGCCGGTTCGGATCCACCGGCGAGCCCTTGAGGTGGTACATCTCCCACCCCGCGAAGAGCGGACCGTTGACGTCCCAGTGGTCCCGCTTACCGTCCGCCGTCAAGATAAACGCACCCTTGCGCGTCCCTACCAGCACCCGGACCCCGCTCATGCCGTCCTCCTCTCTCCGATTTCCGCGTTCCTCGCCGGCGGACACCACGCCCGCCGCGAGTGGGGCATCACCAAACCGCACCCCACGAAACGCCCAGCTTCTTCGGTCAACGCGGCCACCGTTGAACTCATTCCACCCCTCGCCACCGGTGTACGTACAACTCGACCATTTGTACTATATCATATCACGGGCCGAAGACGGAACCCCCGCCGTGTGCTCCACGATGGCGGGGATGACAACGTCCCACACCGCCCGCGGCACTTCGTGCCCCATCTTCTCCAGGGTGAGCAGCCGGGCGCCGGGGATCTCCTTCGAGAGGGCAACGCCGTTGCCGTACGGAAAGAAGGGATCTTCGGTGCCGTGGATCACCAGCGTCGGCGCGCGCACCGCTCCAAGGCGCTCACGCCAACGGTCGCCGAGGTCGATGGCGGCGAAGGTTGTCATGCTCCAGGCCACGTTGTCGGTGCGATCGACGAGGCGACCAGCGAGGTCCCGCCGGGCCGCCTCGTCAAAGGGGAGCGAACCAGCGTAATGACGTTCACCTTCGATGATGTGGTCGATCACGGCCACCCGGTCGGACCAGTCGGGTTCCGGTGCGCCCATGATGTAGGCCATCAGCGCTTCCGCGTGTTCCGGGAGGTCGTCATCGGTCGGCCCTGGAGCATTGGACCGCGCCGCGATCAAGGTCAGTGAGGCGACGCGCTCGGGATAGTCAAGCGCCGCGTGCTGGCAGATCCAGCCGCCGGCCGAGAAGCCCACGAAATGGGCGCTGGCCAGGTCGAAGGTATCGAGCAGGCCCACGGCGTCCGCCACCAGATCGCGGATCGTGTACGGCGGATGCCCTGGCTCGTAGCCGACCGACCGGCCAGTGTCACGGATGTCGTACCGGATGACGAATCGCGGGCCGGCCGCGAGGCGCCCGCAGAACGCGTCCTCCCACGTCAGCATCGAGGTGCCTACGAGGAGGATCGCGGGGTCGGCGGCATCGCCGAAGGTCTCGACGCAGAGGTCCACTCCGTTGGCCTGAACGATCTTTTCGTTGGCCGCCAGCGGCCGAACCTCGGGGCCCGATGGCGGCGGCCGGTCGATGTTGTGCTTGGTCACGGTCCTCGCTCCTTGCGGCGGTTTTGAGGGAACGTAAGGGAGGGGCCCGTGCCCTCCCGTGGTCCGAAGAGTCACGCCTGTCATCCCGGGCCGGGGCGAAACATTCCGGTAATCGTCAGCCGAATGCCGTATGCGCAGCATGCCAGCGGATCTACGTCTCCTGGCGGCGGACTTCGTACCGGACGAGGACGTTTCCTGAGTCCTCCCAGGTGCGTGTGTCGATGAGCCGGAGCGATACCGCCGGCTTGCCGGCAAATACCGGTGTGCCTGCGACTAATACGACCGGGCAGATCATCAGGTGGAGTTCGTCAACTAGATCATGAGCCAGTAGATCGTTCCAGAGTGTGCGGCTGCCAAAGACCAGGATGTCGTTGCCGGGTTGGCATTTGAGGTCGGCCAGCTGCGCGTGAGCGTCGCCGCGCCGGATGATACGGGTGTTCCGCCACGGGTCCGTCTGATCTGAGGTCAGGCTGTCCGATATGACGATTTTGTCGATGGCGTTATCGAGCCGTGATACCTCCCGCTGGATGGGCGTGGCGCTCTCGTCATCGACCACGGACGGCCAGTAATCCTTGAACCCCTCGTATGACGTCCGTCCGAACAGCAGCGTATCGGCTGCGCGGAGCCGTTCAGCGCTATACGCCTCGACACTTTCGTCCGGCCGGTCTTAGTTCAGGCGATAGTCGAACAGGACCATCACATTCTTGCCTGGACCCTCGTAAAAGCCATCCAGTGACATGATGTTGCTGACAATCAGTTTGCGCACGAGCTGCCTCCTTGGAATGTGAGCGTTCGGCCCTTGTCACCGAGTGATCCCCGGCCGCGCGTCACCCTGGAGCGCGCGGGCGAGGGATGCGTTCGCAATCAGCGGCCGCAGTGCTCCAGGTAGAGTGGCCACGACCACGGAGCCGCCACCGCTCATGCACTCTCCGGCATCGGCGCGTCGAGGAAGCGGGGGATCATGGCCAGCAGCAAGTCGGCTTGCGCGACCACCGTCACGTGCGTCGTGCCCGGCAGAACGGCGAGCTGGGAATTGGGGAGCCCGGCCATATCGCCGAACACCCCGCCGCCGAGTAGGCGGAACATCTCCACCGCGTGCTCGGGGCGGACGAGGTCGGAGTCCCCAATGATGAGCAGGGTGGGCGCCGTGATCGCCGCGATGGTCTCGGCGGGCAGGTCTTTGATCGCCCGATCCATCGCGGTCTTCTTGGCGAACAAGGTGGCGAAATCATCGGGGTGGGGCGCGATGCGGGTGTACTCCTCGTGCCACGGAGACCCAAACATCATTTCGGGCTTCATCTCGCCCAACCCCTCCATGAGTCCGGGGTGGATGCCGCCCAGGGTATAAGTC
>JACDBO010000179.1 GCA_013694885.1 Chloroflexia bacterium
GTGTCGACACGCGCGACCAGTTCGCGGCGGATGTCTTCGCGTACCGGGCGACGAAGGACGGCAAGGTGCTGCTCTCGTGGCGGGGTCGGCCCATCAAGACGTTGCCGGCGAGGAGGCGCGGCGTTTCCGGCGCCGGAGCGACGGGCCGGACCGTCGCGGGGCCCAATTGCTGATGGCGCGCGTCACGGGCAACTTCAAGTGCGGCAACGAGCGTTCTTCCACGCTGTCGTAGCGGTCGAATGGCTGACCGTCGGTACGGCTGCCGGTGTCCCAGGACGCTAGGCCGGCTCCGCGTCTGTGGAGGGGCCGGCGGCACGGGCGGATTGGCGCTGGCGGAGGAGTTCTTCGGCCTCGGCGAGGCGGGTCTGGCGTTTGGCAAGGCGCGCTTGTGCCCTGGCGAGTTTGGCGCGCGCGACGTCCAGGCGCCGCTCGGCGTCCCACTCCGCGGCGAGGAGCCGTCGTTCGCCACGCCGGGCGGCGCGGTGCAGCGCGCGAGGATCGATTGGTGGTTCTGTTTCCTGCCGCGTCCGTTTCGCCATGCGCTCGCACTCCCTTCAATCGAGCTGCCGTGGTTATGCGGCCATACTCGACGTTAATGTTTGTGTTGCACAGGGTGCAGTCGCCGAAGTGTTAACTTTCGCAACGCTAGCTTCCGTTCGACACCCTGCGCGTGTATGCTTAACAGAAGCATAATGGTTTGGCAACCGCGCGTGCACGAGTGAGGTCATCGGTGGTCCACGACATCATCTTCTCCCAGCGGCCGGTCGTCGGCGTGGTTGACGCCGGGTCGAACACGGTCAAGCTGACCGTGGCCCGACCCGGACGCGATGGCGGCGTCGACGAGCTGGCGGCGGCGGCCGAGACGGTGCGGCTGGGCGCGGGACTGGCGAGGTCCGGTGTGCTCGCCGTCGACCGGATCGAGGCGGCAATGGCGGCCCTCCACGATTTTGCCGCTATCGCCCGGCGGTATGGCGCGACCCGCCTCGTCGGTGTCGCGACCGAGGCGATCCGCCGTGCCGCCAATGGCCCCGCGTTTCTCGATCGCGTGCGGGCGGAGACCGGCTGGGAGATCGCGGTGATTAGCGGCGACGAGGAAGCGGCGCTCACCTTCCGCGGGCTGGCGCTCGACGTCGATCTCACCGGCATGGTAGTGGTCGCCGACATCGGCGGTGGCAGCACCGAGGTGATCGTGGCCGAGTCGGGGACGATCCAGCACGCGCACTCCACAGCCCTGGGCTCGGGCGCGTTGACGGATGCCCTCGTTCCCTCGGACCCACCGACCGCCGCCGAGCTGGACGCGTGCGCGGTGGCGGCGACTGCTGTGCTGGCCGCGATCCCGCTGCCCACGGACGGGCCGGTGCGGTTGATCGCCGTGGGGGGCACGGGTGAGTACCTGGCGCGGCTCGTCTCCGCCGCGCATCACGTCGGAGCGTCGGAGATCGCGGCGGCGCTCCGCCTCTGTCGCGAGCACCCGTCGCACCGCCTGGCGATGCGCCTCGGTATCCCCCCAGCGCGGGCGCGTGTTCTCCCGGCGGGGATCGCGATCGTGCGGGCGCTGGCGGATCGTCTCCAACCGCTGCGTATCGAAGTGGCACGCAGCGGTGTCCGCACCGGCTTGCTGCTGGCGACCTTTGCCGAGCTCGACGCCGCCAACGCGGCCAGCACGGCCGATGGCGGGAAGCAACCAGTCCACCCCCTTCACTCCGCCCAGCTCACGAGAGGAAATTGACGATGGCCAAAACGGCGGACCGCGCGCTCGACCCGGACCAGGACTACCGGAGCGCGATGCGGGCACTCATCGCGCCACGCTGGGAGGCAGTGTGGGAATCGGTCCCGGTCGCGCTGGCCGGCGAGGACCCCGAGGGAGTGCACGATGTCCGGGTTGCCTCGCGTCGCGTGCGGGCGGCGATGGATGTCGCGACCGAGTGTTTCCCCGCGGCGTGGTTCGGGCCGCTGCACCAAACCGCGAAGGCGATCACCGCCGCGCTCGGCGACGTGCGGGACCGCGATGTCCTGATCGCGGCGCTGGCCGCGAAACGGGCGCGTGCGAAAGTTGTGGAGCGGCCGGGGATCGACCACCTGATCGCCCGGCTGGAGGGGGAGCGCGACGAGGCGCGGCGGACGATGGTGGGGTTCCTGACCAGCCTCGATGCCCAGGGCGTGCCGGAGGAGACGCGCCGCCGGTTTCCGCTCCCCTCCGCGCCCGACACGCCGGAGGTCGCGAAAGCGGGCGCGAAACGCGGTGGCGCCACGTCACGCAAGACCGGCCGCGTGCCGGCGAAGAGGCGCCGTCAGACGAAGGAGGCAGCATCGTGAGTCGCGCCTGGCCTGTTCCCGATCTCGATCCCGAGGCGCCACTGGCGACGAATGCGCGGCGCACCATCGCCGTTCGAACCGCCGAGCTCTTCAGCTACGCCCCGGTGATCCCGGAGGCCGAGGCGACCCAAGGTTTGCACGACGCCCGGATCGCCGCCAAACGGCTCCGCTATACGCTCGAACTCTTTCGCGCCGTCTTCGGCGACGAGGGCGAGCGGGCCATCGACCAGATCAAAACCCTCCAGGAGGAACTCGGCCAGCTCCATGACCACGATGTCCGTCTTGCCTTGATCGCGGAGGAACTCGGCTCGCTGCCGGACGGCGCCGGCGCCGAGGACGATGCGGACGATCTGAAACCGGGTCTCGAAGCGCTCCTCGATCAGGAACAAACATCCCGCGCCAAGCGCCATGCCGCTGTCGTCAAGCGCTGGCGCCGCCTCGAACGCGCCGGCCTCCGCGCCGCCCTGGTGCGACTCTCGGCAACACCGTTGCCCGACTCAGCGAGTCGCTGATCGCCCCCATTTCGCGGGCACACGTCGCCGGCGGTTGCCCGAACAGGACCATGGGCCGCAGCAGTTCGTAGGTTTCCTGCTCGGGCGAGGTGATGAGGAGACGGACCTGGACCCAGTCGTCGGTCGGGTCGTGGCGCGGTCGGGCGGCCGGCGGCATGGCGATTCCCCGCGCGAACGAAAGCCGAGGCGGGGCGTCGGCTCAGCGGTGGGGGGGGCCGTCCGGTTCTGAGC
>JACDBO010000233.1 GCA_013694885.1 Chloroflexia bacterium
TGGCCCTCGCGATCGACCTCGATCGGGGTCGGGTGCCCAAGCATCCGACACACGTCGTTGAAATGCGATTGCGCGGAGGCACGCTCAGTCTGTGCGATCTGACGCCAGCGCTCGACAAACTCCGTGACGTGCATACCGTGCTCCGCGTTCAGACGGCCAGTCAGGTGCTCTCGGTTCAGTATCCGCTATCCGCGCCGACCGGGTAGTCCACCATCCCTGCCGGGTCCCGCCCCGGTCAACTGCGCCAGAGCGCCGTGTCAGGGTCGAAGAGGCGAAGATGCTCAACCTGTCCCTGAGAGTAATTTGAGCACCTTCCCCCGTCGGAACTGTCCTCGGGGAACATGCTCACCGTCTCGACCGTGAGCACCTTCCCATCGTTGCGGCCATTCGCGTCGCCTTCCGCTCTCTTGGGCTCCGAAAGAGCGAAGGTGCTCTCGTTCGGGTCATCTGCCGGGTGAGCATCTTCCCCAGTGTCCGCCTGCTGGGGTGTGCCATCGGGAAGACGCCAGAGCCACGGCCCGCTGTTCGTCCCCGGTTGCTTGAACCGGATCACGCCGAGCGCATCCGCCGCCCGCCGCAGAGTCGCCTTCGAGATCCCTTCGCTCTTCGCCCCCTGGTCCAATCCGACGGCGGTCTTGGAGCCGCCCTTGAGCTGTTCGAAGAGGAACGCCTTGGCCGCCTCGATCGGCTTGGGCTTCGCGCCGGCAAGCAACAGGTCAAGCTCATAATCCGTGGTCCCGTGCCAGGTCACCGGTCCGTCGATCGCCCGTGACCATTCGAGCCCAGGTGGCTTGGGTGCGAGGTTGGACTTGACGACCCCCAGCACCCGCCGCGACGGGACTTCGTCGTCCTCGCCGGCGTGCGGCACCTCGGCGACCATCATCACCAGCCGCGCCGCCGCCCCAAAGGCCGTGGCACCCAGCAATTGTTGGAGCGGCCGTCGGTTTGTCCCATTCGGCTTGCCGACGTGCATCACCGCGAGCACCGCGACATCCGTCTCCTCGGCGAGGTCCGTCACGAGCGTGAGGACGTCGCGCACGTCCCCCTCTGCGTTGCGGTCGGTCTGCGGCATGAACGCGGTGAGGGGGTCGATCACGAACAGGAGGTAGCGACGTCTCGTCAGTTCCGCCCGCGCTATGTCGAGGTGCTTGCGGAGGTCGAATGCCCGCCGTTGGGTGCCTTCGGTCACCGCCCGGATGGCGTCAATTCGGGTGGCGTCGGCGTCGTGCAGGTCGAGACGCGGGCGGAGGGTGTCGTCGAGAGAGTCTTCGCCGAGCAGGAAGAGCGTCCCGCCCGACGGCGCGATCGCCTCGTCGGGCAGAACGCCGCCACGCGAGAGCACGGCCGCCAGCCAGGCGGTCAGCGTGCTCTTGCCGTCACCAGGGTGACCGCCGAGGATGTGGACCTTGCCCCGCGCCAGCCAGTCCGGCCACAGCCAGTCGATTGGCCGCGCCTCGACGTCGGACAGGCGCACGATTTCCAAGCGGGGACCGTCGCAGGCGATCGGCGGCGTTAGGTCGGATGCGTTCACCCGCGCCGCGGTGGCCTTCAGCCGGCGGACGTCGTCCGCTGTGCCGCCGGCGGCCTCGAAGTCGGCGGCGTCGTCCTTTGGCGGCGCGTCGTGCCGCTCGATCATCCGCACGTCCGGGTGCCCGAGCGCGACGAGCCGGGCGGCGACGGCGGTCATGTGCGACCGACCGGGGTCGTCGTTGTCCGGCCAGAGGTAGACCGCCGGCACCTTCAGGAGCGGCCGGAGCATGGCGTCGTTCGGCGTGCCCTCCGCTCCGGTGACGGTCCCCAGCGCCGGGGTGCTGAGGCGAGCGAGAGCATCCCGTGCCTTTTCGCCCTCGGTGACGACAACCTCGGACGAGGCGCCGAGCTCGTGAATCCCGTAGAGCGGCAGTTCCCCGACCTTCTTACCGCCGAGTCCCTTTGTCCTATCCGGCCGCTCCCACCAAACGTCCTTCGTGCCGTCGTCGAAGTCCGATCGGCCGTGAACCGCGACGACGCGGCCGTCCTGCTCCCGGAGTGGGTACTTGGTCGTGCCAACTGCCCGCCGAGCTCGGTTGTCGCGCGCCTTGTCCTTAGCAGACGACATCACACGCAATCCTCCCGGCGCGTTAGTCGTCCGTGTATTCCAGTTATCGTCGTACAGGTGGGCGAGGGTCGGGCCGACGGTCTCGAGGATTTGCCCGGCGTCACAGCCGCCGAAGTCGTGGATCCCCGCGTCGCCGTTGCCCTTATCCCAGACCGAGAGCGAGGTTTCAGACATCCCGCCGTGGCAGGGGCAGCGGCGACGCCACTGCCCTGGTTTGGTCGGGCGCATCTCCAATGCCGCAGCGATCCGTTCGGCAGCGCTCATCGCTCTCCCCCCGGAGCGCGGTCCGCCGGAGGTGAGCCGGTGGCGCCGCTTGTCTTGCGCCTCATGTCAGGACACCTCAGGGGTGGGAGGTACCCTGATCTGGTGGGGCGCCGCGCCGCCGTCGAGGACGCGCTCCAGGGCGGCGCGGGAGACGAGCAAGCGGCGGCCGGCTCGGATCGTGGGGACGGGTAGCCGATCGGCTGCCGCCAATTCGTATGCCGTCGATCGAGCCAACCCGAGCGCGACGGCCACTTCAGGAATCGTCAGGGTTCGGCGTTCGGCGTGTGTGGTCTCCATCGCTATCCTCCGCTTGCGATCCCCGCCATGCGGCGGTGTCCGACAAGACAAGGATAGGGGCGACGAATCCCCGCAGCGCGCAGAAAACGGGGCAATTCATGGGCGAATTTCTGCGCGCCATTATGAGGCCGGAAAGTCGGTTCCGACGTACGAGGCAAGTCTGCGCAATCGGTCGCGATCAGCCCCGTGCGGTGGGGCCGGCGTGCGATCCACCAGGTGTCGGGCTAGTTCCTCCGCGTCTAGCTTCCAGCGGTCGCTCGTGGTCGGGTTGCGCCCGGTCGGGTACCAGTCCCGGAACGTCTCTTTTAGCCAATCCATCTGACGGTCGACGGCCGCGTGCGCGGCCCGCCGCAACTCGTCCCACTCCTGGAAGCGCATGAAGTCACCGGCGCGTACCCACACTTCCCGTTCGCCGGTCGGCTGGACGATGTTTACCCGCCCGCCCGCCGGATTGACCACGATCTGGAGCTCGGCCATGGCGGCACTAAATCCCGCAGACCGTCTCTCCCCCGATTGCAAGGGTGGAGGCGGCTCGCCCGGCTCGGGCGGCACGAGGCCGGCCGGCTTGCCTTGATCGGTTAGGCCACCGCCAGCCAGGAACTCGACTCGCGCGTGCAAGTGGATGCACCCCCACCGAGCCGGTCGGCCGTCTTGGCGGAGATGCAGCGTCTCGGCCACCGCCTGCTTCACGGCCTCGATGTAGCAGAGCAGGGGCGGGTTGGTCACCGCCAGGCGGCGCGGAATACCGAGCTGGTTAAAAGACCGGGTCCGCCGGGCCAAGTCGTCTTTCGAGACGGCGGTGTGCCAGAGGGGGCGCAGATCGGCGACGATCAGGTTGTCGACGCGGCGCCGGGTGCAGAACAGTTCGAACAGGTACCAGCGCCAGTTCTCCCGCTCCACTTCCGGGACGATCATCCGTCGACCGCCGGTGCCCGATCCGCTCAAGTCGCGCTCCAAATCTTGTCGGTCGATCGGCGAGCGTGGCACGCTGACGTGCGCCGATCACTGGACCGTTCTCCGCAGTCTACTACTCTCCCTTCACGTAACCGAGCGTTCGCCGGCGTCCGCCGCTTCGGCCGGTCACGGTGGCGCCGGTCCAGACCGTAGAACGGACGCAAATCCGCGCTGTGTAACGCAAGTCCGCCCGAGGATCGCCGGTCACGATGGTCACACGATGGTCACGAGACGCACCCGAACAGGTCGAATTGAGCTGGATTCAACGGACTAACAAAGAGAGAAACCAGCGTACGTACGCTGGTTTCTCGGACACTTCCGTGCGGGGTGGACTACCGGTAGCGCATAGGGGATTCGAACCCACATTGGCGTTCCTGAAGGTGCGGGCAAGGAGCGTGATCCGCGCTGCCGGCACTCTCCTGCAGCCCTGTGCATGGCATACGTATGTTATGAAGAGCATGAGCAATATCACGACCAAGAGCATTCCCAACTGAGGATCGTGTCATGCCCGCTGACTTTACCGAGTCCGTTGTCGAAGATGCCGCGCTGGAGTGGTTCCGGGAGCTTGGCTACACCGTCCTGCACGGGCCGGACATCGCACCGGATAGCACAAGACCGGAACGCGCGGCGTACGGCGATATCATCCTCGCCACCCGTCTGACCGATGCGCTGGTGCGGCTCAACCCCGACGCGTCCCTCCAAGCCCGCGAGGAGGCTTTTCGCCGGGTGGGCCAACTCGGCTCCCCTTCCCTCGTGCTCGCCAATCGCGATTTTCACAGATGGCTCGTCGATGGTGTATCGGTCGAGGTGCTGCGCGATGGCGAGCCTCGCGGCGAGCTGCTGCACCTGATCGACTTCGACGGTCCCGCCAACAACGACTGGCTGGCGGTCAACCAGTTCACCATCGTCGGCGAGACGGAGCGGCGGCCGGACATCGTCCTCTTTGTCAATGGGCTGCCGCTGGTCG
>JACDBO010000241.1 GCA_013694885.1 Chloroflexia bacterium
CGCGGTAGCTATGGAAGTATTCCTCCAGCAGCGGCCGGATCGCGCGGCGCCAGACACGGTCGATACCCGCGTCCGTGGCGATGTCGGGGACCATGAAGTAGCTGTGGCCGATCTGGAAGTCGGGCGAGAGCTGCTCTTGGACGCGCCGGTTGAGTTCGACGAAGAGCGCGACGACGCGCGCCCGGTCCGCGTCGCCGACCTTCCGGGAGCGCGGCCAGCCGTCCAGCACCGGCGCCCGGCCGTCCTCGACCGGCAGAAAGCGGCGGAAGTAGAAGCGGCGGCGCAGGGCGTAGTCGATCTGGGAGAGCGAGCGGTCGGTCGAGTTCATCGTCCCGATCAGGTAGAGGTTGTCGGGGATCGCTAGGCAGGCGTCATCGCCGGCGTCGGGCGATGCGTAGGGCAGGCGGGCGCGCTTGTCGCGGTACTCCAGGAGCAGGAGCAGCTCGCCGAAGATGCGGGCGACATTGCCCCGGTTGATCTCGTCGATGATGAGCACGAAGCGGCGGTCGAGCTGCTGCGCGGCCAGACCGCAGAGCCGCATGAAAATGCCGTCGCGGACGCGGTAGCGCAGGTGGCCGTCGCGGTCGGTCTCGGGCCGGATGCCCTGCACGAAGTCCTCGTACCCATAGGACTGGTGGAACTGGACGATCTCGAGCCGGTCGTCGGCCGGCCCGCCGAGCGGCAGACCGACGAACCAGCGGGCGAAGAGCTCGGCGACATACGTCTTGCCCGACCCTGGCGGTCCCTCGAACACGATCTGCCGCTTTTCGTTCAGCAGCTCCTCGATTTCTCGCAGCTCATCAGCGTGAAGATGCGTCGCGTCCACGAGTGCGGTGAATGGCGCACCGCCCCCGACGGGAACCGTGACTCCTGGCGGATCATAGGTCGGCGGTGGGATCAGGACTTCGGGCTCAGGATCCCACAGGGCTCTGAGGTCGGCTTGGTAGAAGTCGAGGTCCGGCCGCCCGAGGCGCTCGGTTAGTGAATGTCGAATGGCAAGGAGCTGGTCGTCGATAGTTCCATCGGTCGCGACGCTGCCAGCTTCCTGGATGAATGTTGCAGCGATGCGGCGCTTGTGTTCCTCGCTGGCGATCCGTTCGAAGCGGTCGGGGAAGAGCAAGTGGAGCAGGATGTGGCGGGCGGCGGACGTGTTGTTGCCTTGAACCCGTACCTCATCGGCGATCTGAGTAATGGCCTCCACATCGTAGGGATCGATACCCGCGGTCAGCACACGCCGCGACACATCAAGGTAGAACGCGACCTGCCACGGCCCACCCGTTAGATACCAGATACCAGAAGTGCCAATGCGTTGCTGAAACGCCTCTTCGATGCGTGCCAGATCTGGCGTCTCGCTTTCCCCGACTAGTTTCCAGCTGATGACCTCACGGACGTTGTTCCGCTTGACCAGGGCTCCCATGTTCGACGGGAACAGGCTATAGAGCGCCATGGCGTCCGCGGCGATCCGGTGGACATCGACCGGCTGATCCGCCAGCTGGTTATGCAACTTCTCCATGAACGATCGCTTGCCTTCATCGGGGCAGCCAATAAAGGCGTCCCACAAGGCATCGAGATTGGCGAGCGTCCAGGCGGACTCCTCGGGCCAGAGCAGAGACCGCTGCTCGATCAGGCAGCGTTGCCGAAACTGGTCGGCAGCTTCGTAGATTCTCTCCGCATCTGGCGAGCGAGCCATCCTTCGTCCTCCTTGTCTGTCTCATTCAGATGACAGACGTACGGTAGCACAGGGAGCGGCGCATCCGGTCCTCGTGACTGGCGGCGGCGAGTTGGAGGCCGACGACTCGGCCCGCCGTTTGTCGGGGGATGGGCGCATGCCGTGCGCCCCTACGATACGATAATCGCTTGTGCATGAGGAAACTTGTACCAAGGAAGCTGGTTGCCCTTGAACGAGAGATTCCTCACTCCGGTTCGGAATGACAATGGGGGTGGTTAGCGCGCGGTCAACCTCGGAACCCGGGGTAGCCGGCTCCCTGAGGGGCTGCGTTCGTTCTCCGCCCCAGCGGGGCTTCCGAGGTTGAGCGCGGGTGTTTACGACCGTGCATGGACCGCGGGTCCATATTCCGTCCAGACGCCCGCCGCCACGCGCTCGGCCGCTGTCTCGCCGGAGCGGATGCAGTCGGGGAGACCGACGCCGGTGAAGGCGTTGCCGGCGATGGCTAGGCCCGGCAGACGGGTCTGCGCGGCGGTGATGGCGGCGACGCGGTCGAGGTGGCCGAGGGTGTACTGCGGCATGCCGCGGTCCCAGCGGAAGACGCGGTGCAGCGCCGGTGCGGCGGCGATGCCGAGTGTGCCGCGCAGCTCTTCGCGGACGAGCGCCACGAGATGTTCGTCTGTCCCGTCGAGGACGTCCTCGAAGCCGGCGCGGCCGACGAAGCCGCGCACGAGGGTGAAACCATCCGGGGCGCGACCCGGCCACTTCGCGGAGAGCCAGGTCGTGGCCAGTACCGGGCGGGCTTCGGAGCGGGGCACGACGTAGCCGAAGCCGTGCAGCGGGCGCGGCAGATCGGCGGTGCGGAAGGCAAGCGCGACGGTGGCGCTGGAGACGTGGGGGATGGCGCCGAGTGCCTCACCGAGCGCTGGATCGAGGTGTTGCAGCAGGGTCGCGGCGGCCCAGGCTTGCGTGGCGACGATGACAGCATCGGCGGCGATGACCTCGCCGGTGTCGAGGGTGATGCGAAAAGGGCTTGAGTTGTGGCGGGAGGCCCTCACCCCGGCGCTGCGCGCCACC
>JACDBO010000251.1 GCA_013694885.1 Chloroflexia bacterium
CTCGACAATTTCGAGCACGTTCTGCCGGCCGCACTTTTGATCTCTGAGTTGCTGGCCGGCTGCCCTGAACTGGTGGTCATGGCGACCAGTCGTGAGCGGCTGCATCTGCGCGGGGAGCGGGAGGTGCACGTCGAACCCCTGACGCTGCCGTCGCCTTCGGACCCGCACTACCCCGACTCGGTCGAGGCGCTTGCCGCCGTGGCCGCGATCCGCCTCTTCGTCGAGCGAGCCGACGAGGTCCGGCCCGGATTCGCGCTGACGACCGAGAATGCACCGGTCGTGACCGAGATCTGCCGGCGGCTCGATGGGTTGCCGCTGGCGATTGAACTTGCCGCGGCCTGGGTCCGGGTTCTTCCCACGCCCGCCCTGCTGGAGCGGCTCGAGCGACGTCTGCCTTTGCTGGCGGGCGGAGCGCGCGATCTGCCGGCGCGGCAGCAAACGCTCCGGGCAACCATCGCTTGGTCATACGACCTCCTGACCGCGGAGGAACAGACCCTGTTTCGGCGTCTGGCGGTCTTCGTCGGCGGCGGCACGCTCGAAGCGGCTGAGATGATCCTCGGTACGGTCGAGAATCCCATAAGCGATGTGCTGGAGGGCATCGCCTCGCTGGTCGACAAGAACCTGCTGAAGCAAGCGGAAGAGACGGGCATCGAGGCACGCTACGTGATGCTCGAAACGGTCCGGGCGTTCGGCCTGGAGCAGTTGGCGACCAGCGGCGAGGAATCAGCCATTCGCCGGCAACACGCGGCATGGTATCTCGACTTGGCCGAGCGGGCCGACCCCGTCCTGCTGAACATGTCGCCCGGCAACGATTGGCTCTGGCGGCTGGTCACCGAGCAAGACAACCTCCGGGCAGCGCTCGATTGGTCGCACCAGACCGGCGACGCCGAGACATTCCTCCGGATGGCAGGAGCACTCTCCATGTTCTGGTACCTCCGGAGCGGCTTCGGAGAGGGGCGCCAGTGGCTGAATCTCGCCCTGGCAAGCCGGGCCCCGGCACCCGCCTCGGTACGGGCGCGGGCGCTGCTCGGCGCGGGGCTATTGGCGCTCTACCAGGGGGAGCACGAGCCCGCCGGCGAGTTCCTGAGCGAGGCTCTGAAACTCTACCGTAGCCTGGGGGACGACTTCCACGCGCCGTACTCCCAGTTCCTGCTCGGCGTGGTGGCCGAGGATAGCGGGGTCTATGACCGGGCGGCGACGCTCCTGGAGGAGGCGCGCGCGCTGTTCGACGCGACGGGAAACCAGGCCATGGTGGCTAACTCGTGCTATCACCAGGGCATTGTCGCCTGGGGCCAACGGGACTTGGTGCGCGCGACGACGCGCCTGGAGGAGGCCCTCGAACTGGCGCGCGCGACCGGCGCCACGTTTGTGATCCGCTGGATCGTCGAGCGCCTTGGAATCGTCACCTCTGAGCGGGGCGACCATTCCCGCGCGGCCGCCCTGCTCCACGAGGCCCTGATTCACGGGCAGACAAGCGGGGATATCCACGCCGCCATCAGCGGCCTTCCCATGCTGGGTGTACTCGCCGTGGCAAATGATCAGCCCGCGCTAGCGGCGCGACTCTTCGGGGCGACCGAGGCCATTGGCGCGCCCACGGGCCAGAGCGTCATCTTCCAGCTGCCGGAGCGTACGTCTTTCGAGCAAGCGGTCGCCAGCGCACGGGCCAAGCTCGGCCCGTCCGCGTTCGATGCCGCCTGGGACGCGGGAACGCGGCTCACGCTCGATGAGGCGGTTGCCGAGGCGCTGGCGATGACCCAGGCGATCATCGAAGCTCGGGCCGGGCTGGTTGAGTAGCCTCGTGCTGCTGTGCCATCGATCCACGCTCCTCGCGCCTTGGCGGCATATCGACGTGGGCCACGGCGTGCGTGCAACGTCACCGCTGAGGACATCGTCGCGGAAGACCACCCGTTGCGCTTGGCGTTCGCGTTGGGTGGTAGTGGAACCAACTGAGCGGACGCTCGCTCGCGCTGCTCAAGCTGGCTCCAGTTCGTTATGACAATCACAGATCGCCTTGCGCTCGTGGCCCAAAGGACGTGCGATGACCGTTCGCACACCTTGTGTCGATATATGCATATGCGTAAGCTGACGCGGTAGGCAATCAACCATGCAAGACGCCAGCATGAGCTGACCGCTTCCCGCGCCCCTCGGAAAGCGGCGCGGGGAGGAATCGCATGCTTGTCGCCCACACGCCCGGACCGAACGGCGAGTGGCACTCGCTGGCCGTGCATCTCCATGCGGTTGCTGAAGCCGCGGCAGCGCACGCCGAGCGATTCGGCGGCGAGCGCCTCGCCTGGTGGGCTGGCCTGCTCCATGACGTGGGCAAGGCATCACCCGAGTTCCAGGAATACCTCCAACGGTGTGCCGTCGCGCCCGGTCGCCGGTTCCGCTCGACCGACCACAAGTCGGCCGGCGCCGTGCAGGCACTTGCCTTCGCCGACCTCCTGGCCTTTCCCATACTTGGCCATCACAGCGGTATCCCTAACCGCGAAGATGTCCGACTCAAGCTGAAAGAGCGCGCGGCTGACACTCAGGTCCAGATAGCGCTCGAACGCTGCCGCTCCAGCGGACTCCTTCCCGATCCCCTCCCGGCACGAGGAGCGGTCCTGCCCCCTGCGCATCTCAGCGGGCCGAATGGCAAGTTGGACTCGGTGGACGTCGACTTCTTTCTTCGCCTGCTCCTCTCATCGCTCGTCGATGCCGATCATACCGACACTGAGCGCCACCGCAACCCGGAGGATGCCACTCGCCGCGCGGAGCCGCTCCCCGACATCGCCGCGCTCGCCGGAACACTGCTGCAAGACCAGGAGGCCTTGATCGATGCCAGCGCCCGATCGGCCAAGCACGGGCAGCCGCTCGAGCTGCATCAAGCGCGGGAG
>JACDBO010000259.1 GCA_013694885.1 Chloroflexia bacterium
ATGTCCTACGAGGGCGAGCGGCGAAACGTCGACATGACGCAGTGCGTCTACCAACTCGCCCTGGATCACGGCGTCCGCCGGGTGGTCGCGGCCAGCACCAACCAGGCGGCAAAGTGGTACGAGCAACCCTGGTACGCCAAACGGCGCGACCGAGTCTCGCCCGAGGACTATCCCCGCCCCGAGAGTTTCTACGGATGGGCCAAGGCCGCCTACGAGTCGCTGGGTTTCCTCTACGCCTGCGGCAGCATCGGGCGCAAGCTCGAAGTGCTCTTGATCCGCATCGTGGCCCCGAGGGAGATCGACGTTGCGGCGTTCGTCGATCAGCCGCGTGAGCGCTACATCCGCGATCTGGCGGGCTACATCAGCGAGCGCGACCTGCAACAGCTCTTCACGAAATCCGTCGAGACACCGGACATCGAGGACGAGTTCGGAGTCCCGTTCCACATCTTCTACGGCGTCTCCAACAATGCCCGCACCTTCTGGAGCATCCCCAAAGCCCGTAAGGAGATCGACTACCAGCCAGAGGATGACTCCGAGGTCCGCTTCGCCGACGATATCGCTCGCATGCTTCGCTAGTGCGAGAGGAGAGGGCAGCGTTGACCGCATCCACAACCAGGCCACGCGCGGAGGCGGCGCCTGCCGACGACGCTCCTGACGTGCCGTCACGGCCGTCGAAGGCCGCGCACATGGCCGACTTCAAGGCGGAGATCGCGACGCAGCACGACAAGGCCGCGGCCAAGCAGGCCAAACGCGGCAAGCGGGGTGCGCGGGAGCGGGTGCTCGCCCTGCTCGACCCGGACTCGTTCGTCGAACTCGACCCCTTCGTTCGTCACCGTGCCACCCAGTTTGGGATGGGACGTTCGCGCCCGTTCGGCGACGGCGTAGTCACCGGCTTCGGCACCATCGACAGGCGAAAAGTCGCCATCTTCTCGCAGGATTTCACGGTCTTTGGCGGCTCGCTCGGCGAGGCCTACGCTGAGAAGATGGTCAAACTGATGGATTTGGCCGAGCGCTACGGCTGTCCGATCATCGGTATCAACGATTCCGCCGGTGCCCGCATTCAGGAGGGGGTCGAAGGACTCGCCGGCTACGGCGATGTCTTCTTCCGCAACGTCCGCGCGTCCGGCGTTGTGCCCCAGATATCGGTGATCGCCGGGCCGTGCGCCGGCGGCGCCGTCTATTCGCCGGCAATGACCGATTTCATCTTCATGGTCGAGGAGATCGGCCAGATGTTCATCACCGGCCCCGATGTGATCAAGACCGTCACTGGCGAGGATGTCACCCACGAGGCGCTCGGCGGCGCGGCGACGCACACGCGAACGAGCGGTGTCGCCCACTTCGCCGCCGCCGACGAGGACGACCTGATCGACCAGGTCCGCTACCTGCTCTCGTTCCTGCCCTCCAACAACCTGGACGATCCTCCGTATTTCCCACCGACGGACGACGCGACGCGCGAGGCGCCCGAACTCGACATGATGGTGCCGGAGGAGAGCACTAAACCCTACGACATGCACGATGTGCTGGCGGCGGTGCTGGATGACGGCGATTTCTTCGAGGTCCAACCCGACCACGCCGGCAACCTGACGGTCGGATTCGGCCGGCTCGATGGCCACAGTGTCGGGATCGTCGCCAACCAGCCACGAGTGCTGGCCGGGACGCTCGACATCGCCGCCAGCAACAAGGGCGCCCGCTTTGTCCGCTTCTGCGACGCCTTCAACATCCCGCTGCTGACCTTCGTCGACGTGCCGGGGTTCCTGCCCGGAATCGAGCAGGAGTACGACGGCATCATCCGGCACGGCTCCAAGCTGCTCTACGCCTACTGCGAGGCAACCGTCCCTAAACTGACCGTGATCACCCGCAAAGCCTACGGTGGCGCCTACGTCGTCATGTGCTCGAAGCACACCGGCGCCGACTTCAACGTCGCCTGGCCGACCGCCGAGATCGCGGTGATGGGACCGGAGGCCGCCGTCGGCTTGATCTTCCGTCGCGATCTCGCCGCATCTGACGACCCCGACACGCGGCGGCGGACGCTCGTCACCGAGTACCAGGACCTGTTCGCCAGTCCCTACCAAGCGGCCTCCCGCGGCTACATCGACGACGTGATCGAGCCGCGGCGAACCCGCCCCTGGCTGATCCGGGCCCTCGCCCTCGCCCGTTCCAAGCGCACCGCCACACCGTCGCGCAAGCACGGGAACATTCCCCTGTGAGAACCCAGGACGGGCCAGACAGCACTCCGCTCATTCGGGTACGGCCAGAGCCGAGTGAGCAAGAGTTGGTCGCGATCGTCGCGGCTGTGGCCTTGGTCGATTCGGCGTCCAAAGCGGAACCGGACCAGGCTGGGCCAACCGTGCCGAGTCGATGGGCCGAGGCGGGCCGCCGCGCGGCCCAGCACCGCGGCGCTGATTTCTCGTCTCCGAGTCATCCGCGAAGGCACTTCTATTGAGTGGAAGCGAGTGAGGACCTCTCGCATAGGATACAGAGCATGGTGGTGGATAGCTGTTGCTGTGTTCTTTACGTTCGCCGCCGCCATGCCTGCCTCGGCGCAGGATGCGCCGCCCACCTTTACCGTACATCTCCACGCCGGCAGCTGCGCGGACCCTGGCAAGGAACTCGCCGCCCTCAGTGACCTCACTCTGCGAGCGACCGCATCGGCTCGGAGGACGCCACTCTCGCCGCGTCGTCGTACTCGCTCATTCCGCTGACGCTGGACGAACTCTTGGCGAGCGACACCGCCATCGACGTGCATCGGTCGCGCGATGGCGCGGCGATCGCCTGCGGGGAGATCGGCGGCTCCTTGGATGCGGCCGGCGCGCTCTCGATTGGGCTGCGCCCGTCCAGCGAATCTGGCTTCAGCGGCATCGCCTTTCTCTCGCCGGCCGCGACCGATCTGACGCAGACGGCCATTTCGATGTTCTTGTCCGAGACGGGAGTCGCCACCGCACGCGACATCGCCACCAACGTTCCCGAAGCGACGGAGGAAGCGGAGGGGGAACGCGA
>JACDBO010000262.1 GCA_013694885.1 Chloroflexia bacterium
CCCCCGGCACCTCCCCCAATGTTGGGGGAGAGGTGGCGCGCAGCGCCGGGGAGGGGGCCGTCCCGCTCCTCGAACTGCGCGACATCTCGACCGTCTTCGGCCACGGCGGGGCGGCGACGGTCGCCAACGACCGCGTCACGCTCGCCATTGACGAGCGGCCGCCCAGGATCCTCAGCATCGTCGGCGAGAGCGGGTCCGGCAAGACGACGGCCGCGCGTTCCCTGCTCGCGCTCCAACCGCCGACGAACGGCCAGGCCCTCTGGCGCGGGAAGGACCTCAACGAACTTGGCAAAGACGACCGGCTCACGTTCCGGCGGGAAGTGCAGGCCGTCTTTCAGGACCCTTACGGCATCTTCAACCCCTTCTACCGCATCAACCGCGTCTTCGACATGACGATCAAGAAGTTCAAGCTGGCCAACACGAAGGAAGCGAAGATCGAGCTGATCGAGGAGGCGCTGCGCGCGGTCAACCTGCGCCCGCCCGATGTCCTGGGCCGCTACCCGCACCAGCTCAGTGGCGGCGAGCGCCAGCGCGTGATGCTCGCCCGCGCCTACCTGCTGAAACCGAAGGTGATCGTCGCCGACGAGGCGATCTCGATGCTCGACGTCGCCGTCCGCGCGGTGATCATGAATATCCTGATCGACTTCAAGGACAACCTCGGCATCTCGACCGTCTTCATCACCCACGACCTCTCCGCCGCCTACTACCTCGGCGGCGACATCATGGTCATGCACCGCGGTCGCGTGGTCGAGACGGGCGACTCGATGACGGTGATGCAGGCGCCCAAGCACCCCTACACCCGCCTGCTGTTGCAGTCGATCCCCTCACCGGACCCCGACGAGCGCTGGGCGAATGCCACGATCGCGGCCTCCGAGCAAGACGAATCGGTCGGCACCCTGCGGAGCCGCCGCCGCTGCCTCTTCGCCGAGCGCTGCCCCTACGTCATGGACATCTGCTGGCGCGAGCGCCCACCACTGTTCGCCGCCGACCAGCAACACGCCGCCTGCTACCTCTTCGACCCCACCACCCAGGCCGCCGGCGAGGCCCAGGCCGCCATCGAGCGAGCGGGCACCCCCGCCGAGCAAGCCGCAACCCGGCGCTGAAACACCGGATTCATGTCGGTGCGCACACCGCTCTAATCGGCGTGCTGCCGCAGCCATTCCAGGGCCGCCGCGCTGGCGTTGAGGACCGAGATATGACCGTCGTCCGGGTACAGCCGCAGTTCTGCCGAGGGGCAGCGGCGCGTGAGCCACTCGCTGTGCGAGCTGGGCATGACGCGATCCCGGCCACCATGCAGGAGGAGCGTCGGTGCGATGACCTGCTCGGGGTCGACGCCCCACGGGGCGACATAGGCAAGGTCGTTATCTATCAGCCCGCCCGGTCCAGCCTCCAGCGCCGGACCGACGACGCTGCCCAGCCAGGACCAGGTGCCGGAAAGTGCGGCATGATCTGCCGGGGTGAATTCCGGGTCGTACTCGGCATCCGAAGCCTCGTGCCGCTCCTTTGCCGCGCGTCCCTCCATGGCGGCTCGCAATGACGCCACGCCGGGGGCCGCCATACCCGCGAACCAGTCAAGGTCGTCGGCGCCGAACGGGGCCAACCCGGCCACACTGACCACACCCAGGACGCGTTCCGGAAGCAGCGCGCCGCATGCCAACGCGTGCGAACCGCCACCGGAATGACCCATGACCGCGCACTGATCGATGCCCAGCGCATCGGCGACGCCGGCAACATACGTGGCCGCTGATGCCACGTTCCGGTCCGGGTGGGGGGTTGACCCACCGTACCCCGGTCGGTCAAAGGACACTCAACGGATACCGAGTTGGTCCGCTGCCGCGAACAGGGGCGCCGGAGGCGCGCCGATGTTCGGCGTGCCATGATGCCAGAAAACGGCGAGCCGGCCGTCCGAGTCATCCTCGCCCGTGTCGTACATGTGCAGTGTGCGACCGTCGCTCAACTCCAGATCAGTCTCGGTCACCATTCGCCTAGCCTAGAGGCCGTGACCCGGCTGTGCAAGTCGGATGGAGCCGCGCTGAGTTGAGCGCGGCGGCGCCTTCAGTCCCGCGTATTGGCGGCAAGCCGATATCGTTATGCACCAGGCGCGGCGAGATCGCCCCAGCGACGACCGCCCGCTCATGCTCAACGGCGCGCTGGGGACATTGGATGCCAAGCGCGCCGCTGAGCATTGGCGGGCAGGATTGGTATTGGCGCCCTGACCGTGCTATTCGGTCACCTCGAAGACGGTATGCATACCCATGAAAGCGTGCGGGAGCCCGGTCCCCGCGGCCGGGAAGAAGCAGATCGCGGAGTGCGTTCCGGCCTGGAGCGACACCGGGATCCAGCTCATCGTCCCGATCGATTGCGTCAAGGCGACGCCAGCGGACTCGAGATCCGTTTCCGGGTTGAGGCCCTCAGGCATATCCGCGCCGCTCATCGCCGCCTCCAACGCGGTTGCCAACGACTCGTCGTCCAGGGTTCCGGACCCGATGTACCGGTCGAGATAGAGCAAGTGCGGCTGCGCGCCGGTGTTCTCGACCTTCAGGAGGTGGTCGCCGGCGACCAGGTTGCCATCGATCGTGATCTCGAAATCGATGAAGGTCGCGGTGATGTCCGCCGCCGGCTCCGGCGCGTCCGCCGGGAATGTGCCCGTGACGCTGAGGATCGTCGGCACCTGTGTCGATTCGGGATCGTCTCCCCAGGCGATCCACTCTCCCTCCGTGAGATCGAGCACGACGGAAGACGACTCCCCAGGCAGCGCCGAGGTGCCCCCGGCCCATGTGGCCTGGTACATGGCCGCTGGTGACGCGCCTCCCGGGCCCGCATCCGCCACAGGTGACGCCGCCGGTGAGGCCATCGTCGGCGGCGCCAAGGCGGTCAGGAATGCCTCGGCGGTCATCCCCGCTGGCGGCCGCGTGAAGGCGATGCCCTCATCACCTTCGACCCCCGCATCACAGGTGATGTTGATCAGGTAGCGGCCGGCCGCGATGGAGTCCGGGAGCCCGTCATACCCATCGTGGAGGACGATGATATCCAGCGTCGGGAGATCCAGGCTGCCGAAATCTTCGGCCTGCCGGGCGGCGGTGGCTCCGGTCCGAGGCAGCAGCATGGAGGTGCCCGCGAGCGCCGCACCGATGGCGAACCCGCGGCGGGTGATCGCGGACGTGAGATCGATGAGACGGTCCATGAGCGTGACTCCTTCGGGTGAGTGGCAGGTCATCGTTACCGTGTGGCCTCGGCTCGCTGCGATAGTCCGGTCAGCAGCCAGCAGACACCCCAAAGCCCGATCGCGAAGTTGGGGCCGTAGCCCGGCAACGCGAATGCGGGCATCAAGATCAGCGGGACATACAGCCCGCACGCCAGCGGGGTGAAGCGGTGCCAGTCGGTCCAGCGCCCCGTCCTCAGCACGGCGACACCGAGCGCGATCGGACCGGCGGCCAGGGCGAGCGTCGAGACGCTGAAGAGGACGACGGCGACATCCATGTCGATCAGGGAGACCCCTTCGGCCACCACCAGCACGGCCAACCCGAGCTGCGTGACCCCGGCTCCGGCGGTCGCCAGGCGACCCCCTCCCGCGGCCCCAGAACGCGCCAGCCCGAGCACGCCGACGGAGAGCAGCCCATGGCTCACCGCATTGAGCGCCGAGATCAGCTCAAACGCGGCGGCGTCGGGGTTTTGGTAGGGCGCCAACGGAAAACCGAGGATGATTTGCATCGCTGCCCCGGCACACATACACCATGGGGCGAGGGTGGCGAGGGAAATCCCGGTCTGGTGTCGTGGGATCGTGGCAGCGGTCATGTGACGTTCCTCTCGTGTGTGGCGAACAGACCTCTCGCATCCACTCCCACGGTAGGGCGGCACGGCGGCCACGTCGTGAGCAGGTTTCCCCGGATTCGCTCCCTAATTCGCCCGCTTTACGAGTTACCTAACGGGGCCTAAACTAGGGCTGGGTGGATTCGAACTTGTCAGACGTGACCGTGGAGGCGCAGGTGACTCGAGCCAGCGCGCATGTGCGGGACGGCATGGTCATTTTTCGCGACGGTGGCCTGGACAACATGCTCCCGGTCGGTGGCAACGCCTGGGTGAGCTGGCTCAAGCGGCCGGAGACGACCACCTTTCGCTTCGAAGGCGGCGCGGAGAGCTTCACGGCGCGCCGGGAGCGGCAGCGAGGCCGTCAATACTGGAACGCCTACCGGCGGCTTGCGGGGCAGCTCCGGAAGGCGTATCTCGGCCGTCCAGACGACATGTCGCTGGAGCGACTGGAAGCGGCGGGCCTCAGGCTCGTTGAAGGAGTGGGATCCGGGCTGGCGATCGGTCAGGATGGGGCTCTCGTCACCGGCCGTGCGCTGAAGGCCAACCGTCACAACCTGCCAGGTCAACTGAGTTCCTTCCTCGGGCGCGAGACTGAAGTCGCCGAGGTACGGCAGATTCTGAGTACATCGCGCCTGGTGACGCTCACCGGTGTCGGTGGCGTCGGCAAGACCCGCTTGGCGCTGCGGCTGGCGGAAGCGATGCTGGCGAGTGACGTCGACGCGGTGCGCCTGGTCGAGCTCGCGGCACTGGCCGATCCCGCGCATGTGCCGCAGACGGTGGCTCAGGCCGTGGGAACGCGCGAAGCACCAGGCCAACCGTTGCTCGCGACGATTGCCACCGCGCTCGGTACCGGTCGGCCCCTCCTCATCCTGGATAACTGCGAGCACCTCCTGGACGGTTGCGCGCCGTTCGCCGAGAACCTCCTGCGGGTCTGTCCCGACCTTCGACTGCTCGCGACCAGCCGCGAGCCGCTCGGGGTGACCGGCGAAGTCACCTGGCGGGTTCCCTCGCTCGGCTTGCCGGACGCCGACAAGGACGCCGGGTTGTGCGAGGTGGCCACTTCGACGGCGGTGCGCCTGTTCGTCGAGCGCGCCCAGGCTGCCCGGCCCGGATTCACGCTCACGGAGCGCAACGCCCGCGCCGTGGCGGAGGTATGCCGGACGCTCGATGGCATTCCGCTGGCGCTCGAATTGGCCGCCGCCCGGATGCGATTCCTGACCGCCGATGAAGTCGCTGCCCGCCTCAACGACCGCTTCCGGCTCCTCGCCACTGGCAGCCGAACCGTACCCCACCGCCATCAGACACTGCGCTCCGCGGTCGATTGGAGTTACGACCTGCTGACGAGCGCGGAGCGGCGGTGCTTCGAGCGTGTGTCGGTCTTTGCAGGAGGATTCACCCTCGACGCGGCCGAGGCCGTTTGTACCGGAGATGACCTCGCCAGCACGGCGATCTTCGATCTTGTGTCCCGTCTAGTGGATCGTTCGTTCCTGCTGGCGGAACCCTCCGACGATACGGGAGAGACGCGCTATCGTCTGCTGGAGACCTTGCGGGCGTACGCCGCGGAGCGCCTGACCGAACGCGGCGAGTCCGAGCGGGTCCGGGCCCGCCATGCGGAGTGGCTGACCGAACATGCCGTGCGGGCGGAGCGGGCCTTTCACGGCCCCGAGCAAGGCCGCTGGCTGCGCTGGTGCGACCGCGAATACGACAACGCCCGCGCGGCACTCGCCTGGGCGGTGGGGAGCGGGGAAGTGAATCTGGCCGTTCGCCTAGCGTCGGCACTCTCCTGGCCCTTCCTCGTCCATCAACGCTGGAGCGAAGGACTGGAATGGGCGCAACGAGCGCTCGCCCTCACGCCCGCTGCGCCCACCAGGGAGCGGGGATGGTTGCTCCTCAGGGCCGTGGAGCTCGCGATCTTTCGCGGCGACCTCACGTCGAATCGACCATCGGGCACCCATGCTCTGATACACGCCTGGGTGGCGGAAAGTCGGGCCATCGGCGAATCAATCGCGGATGACCGTTTGCTGCTCGGGTGCCGCGGCTTGTTGAGCGCGTTCGCCGAGTTTGAAGGTCAGCCGGAGCATGCCCCAGTACAGTCATCAGCTGAAGGACTTGCCGATGCCCGTAACGTCGGGGACACATGGGGTGTTCGGCGCGCGCTGGAGGCGGTAGCGCGGGATGCTCTACGCCAAGGTGATCTAGATGCCGCCATCGCGTGGTTGCAAGAAGCAATGGACTCCGCGCGTGACGACGGCGATGGCTGGAGCCTGGCCATCGCGCTCAATGAGTTGGGCAACATCGAGCGCGCCCGTGGCGCCCATGCAAGCGCCGGACCGTTGTACCAAGGGAGCGCCGCTATCTTTGCCGACCTGGGCCTCGGTGATCAGCCGAGCCTGGTCCACAACCTGGGCTACGTGGCCCTCGCCACTGGCGACCAGTCGGACGCCGCGGCGTGCTTCATCGGGGCGCTCACCCAATTCCGCCGGCTCGGTGCGCGGCGGGGGATGGCCGAGTGCGTGATCGGGCTCGGCGCCGTCGCCGCTGCCGATGGGCGACCAGCCGATGCGGCGCGCCTCTTCGGAGCGGGTGAGTCCGCGTTGGAGGCGTTAGGCACGCAGCTCTGGCCCTCGAACCGCGCCGATTACGAGCGTTGGCTGGCCCGCGCACGATCCAGCTGCACCGAGGCACATTTCGACCAGGCCCTGGCCGAGGGACGAGCGCTCTCCCTGGATGAGGCCGCCGACCGGACCCTGGCGGGTGCGCTCGGGCGTCGATCCTCCTTGCCTCTCACTGACAGGGAATCGCCCCTGACGACCCGTGAGCGAGAGGTCGCCCAGCTCGCCGCGCGAGGAGTCAGCAACCGCCAGATCGCGGCGGCGCTTTCGATCTCGGAGAAGACGGCCGCCAACCATGTGCAGCACGTCCTGGAGAAGCTGGACATCCGTTCCCGAACGATGCTCGCCGCCCGCGCCGCCGAGCTTGGGCTTGTGCCAACGGAGTTGAGGCATGACCGACAGGTTGCAACGCCGAATTGACCGGCCCCTGCCGGGGCCCAGGCCGCCATCAAGCGGACGGGCACCCCGCCGAGCGAGCCGCATCCCGGCGCTGACGCCCCGGAATGGGCAGGGCCTGTACCGGTTCGCGATTGACGTTGGGAACGCGCCTCGTGCTCAGCCCCGAAAGGGCTTCCGAGGTTGAGCGCGGCGCCTTTGGGCCCGCGCATCGGCAGAACGCCGATATCGCCACGCACCATGCATGTTGGCTCGGCGCGTCATCGCTGCCGCCGCAACCGAGGGTCGACGATCGGTTCCATCGCCAGGGCGAGGAGCATGAAGGCGATGGCGGTGAGCACGATCAGCAGACCCGGTGGCAGCACCCACCACCAGTAGCCGACGTAGAGTGCCCCCGTGCGGAAACCGGCTTCCAGCATCTGACCCCAGGTCGGTGTCGACGTGTCGCCCAGTCCCAGGAAGCTCAACGACGCCTCGGCCAGGATCGCGCCCGGCGCAAAGAAGATCATCTGGGCGATGATGAACGGCGCCACCTGCGGGAAGACGTGCCGCACCATGATCCGCCGCCGCGATGCCCCGAGCGCTCGCGCCGCCTCGACCAGTTGCCCGGCGCGCACCTGGAGCACCATCGAGCGAACCAGGATCGTCAACCCCGGCCAACTGAAGGCGACCAAAACGAGGATGATCAGCCACAGGTGGGAACCGAGTACGAAGACGAGGAAGATCAGCAGCGGCAGCGTCGGCACGTTGGAGACGATGTCGGAGAGCCGCTGGATCACCGCGTCGGTCATCCCCCCGGCATAGCCGCTTAACACACCGAGCGAGGCGCCGATCGCCGTCGACAGCAGCGAGGCCAGCGCCGCGATCGCTAGCGCCAGCGGGAAGCCGAAGAGCAACCCTTCGAGCAGGTCGCGCCCGAGATTGTCGGTTCCCATCCAGCCGAAGACCGTTCCGCCCCAGACGACCTTGATCGGCGCCACCTCCGTCGCCGGGTCGGCGGTGACCACCTGCACTCGCATCCGGTAGGTTCCCGGCAAGAGCGCCCACCCGTTCGGGGCGTCGGCGTCTGGTCGCGCGAACAACGCGACATTCAGCCGTTCGGCGAGGTTTGGCGCGGGCACACCGGGATACGTCTGCTGGTAGGCGGTGGTGATTGCCCGCGCGGCGGCGTCGCCGGTCGTCAGCACCACCCGTTCGGGAGTCTCGTAGAAGCGGCGGATCGGCTGTGTTTCGCCAGGGCGGGCGGCGGTGATCGGGATGCTGACCAGGTTGATCTCGGCGCCGTCGGGCCGGATCAGCGTGGCGATGACCACTGGCGGCCGCCCGGAGAAGCTGACCCCGTTCAGGCTGAGCGAGAGGAACGACGGCGCCTCTCCGCCCGCGAAGTCGAAGCCGGACTCGTAGACGCGGACCTCGCCGGCCGGGATCGTCCTGATCTCGACCGGCTGGTCGAGCGCATCGACCTGATGCTCGACCCGATCCACGCCGGGCAGGGCGTTCGTCCAGACCGGTGGCGCGACCTTGGGGTTGTCGGCCCAGACGACCGGGTTGCTCCAGCGGTCGTTCCCGAAGTTTGGCGGATACGTGGCCAGCACCCAGACACAGATCCCCAGCATGAGCGCGAAGAGGGCAAGACTCGCCCGACCGGAGCCGCTGTTGAGGAGCAGCCGCCGCACGGCGCGACCGGAGAGCGTGAGCGGCTCGGCAGCAGGTTGGATCTCCGCCGTCGCCGGTGGATCGGCTGGTGGGCGCGGGCGCTGGTGTTCGTCGGTCATCAGTAGCGCACTCGCGGGTCGAGCAGCACGTAGAGCACGTCGAGCACGAAGCGGATGATGACGTAGAGCAGCGTGAAGACGAATGTCAGCGCCACGATCAGCCCTTCGTCGGGTGTACCGGAGACGGCTTCGAAGTACAGCCGGCCCATCCCCTGCCAGTTGTAGATCGTCTCGATCAGGATCGAACCGGAGAGCGAGCCGGCCAACCCGAAGAGCAACCCGGTCACGATCGGCGGCGCCGCCACCCGGAAGATGTGCCGCATCGTGATCCGCCGTTGGGGAAGCCACTTGGCGCGGGCCAGCAGGACATGGTCCTCCTGCGCCACCGTCATCGTCATCGTCCGCACCGAGTAGATGTACGGTCCGACGCTGACCGGTACCAGCGTCAGGATCGGCAGCACCGCGTGATGGGCGAGGTCGAGCGCCCGCGCGAAGCCGCCCTCCGGCGGCGGCGTGCTGTACATGCCGCCGGCCGGCAGCCATTCGAGCCGGAAGGAGACGACGACGATCAGCAGGATACCGAGCCACCAACCGGGGATCGCGAACGAGATGGAGGCCACGTAGGCGAGCACCCGGTCGAGCCGCGACCCGACGCGGGTGGCCATCCGCGTGCCGACCGCGATGCCGACGACAGCGGTGACGATTGTCGAGGTGGTCAGCAGCAGCATCGTGTAGGGCAGGCGGTCGAGGACGATGTCGGAGATCTCGTAGCTGCCCTCGCTGGTGCGCACCGTCCGCGCCTCGCCGAGGTCGAGGGTGAGGACGCGGAAGACCATCGGCGGCAGTCGCACCCACCACGGGTCATCCAACCCGTAGAACCCCTCCAGCTCGGTCTGCCGCTCCACGACCGCCCGCTCGACCGCGGCCGGGTCGCGCACCGTCTGGCTCAACGACTGCCGGAAGCCCCGGACCTCCTCGTTGACCTGCGCCTCCAGCAGCCGGTCGGAAAACCCAGTCGCCCCGAGCGAGAGCACGAGCAGCACCAGCACGGCGAGCAAGACGCCGGTCAACGTCAACGCCCGAACCAGCAGTGAGCGAGCGACAGCAAGCAAGGTGGTGTGTCCTGGCGAAAGCCCTCACCCCGGCGCGAACGAAGGGCCGAGCTACGAGGGCCGAGGTTCGAGGTGATTCTCGGCCCTCGGCCCTCGAACCTCGGCCCTTCGTTTGGGGGTGAGGGCCTTCCTAGATCCCGATGTTCAAATCCAGTCGCTGCTCGGTCACCGTCGCCATCTGGTCGCTGGCGGCCAGCAGCCAGAGCTGGTAGAGACCAGGGAACAGTGTTGCCGTCACGTCCGCGCCGACCGCGACGGTGAACGCGCCGACCGCGCCCTCACTCGTACCCTGGGCGACGACCGTGCCCTGCGTCGGGTCCACCAGCCAGTATTGCAGCGCCAGCGTCCCCGGACCCTCGACCGTGACCGGCACCTCCACCGGCGCCCCGAGCGTCACGCTGGCCGGCGGCTGAGCCTGGATCGCCAGCACCGGCGGCGGGCCGAAGAGCCACTGGCCGACGGTGAACGGGTAACCCTCGTCGCGGAATGCGGTCAGCTCGGCGAATTGGGCGCCGGGGTCGAAGCGAGTCAGTTGGTAGGCGCCATTCTGGATCACCAGCAGCCCGTTCTGATCGAACCAGGCGATCGCCGCCTCGTACCGCGCCTGCGCGTCCTCTGCCGTGACCAGGTTCTGGTCGTTGATCTCGAACACACCCGCCGGCACACTCTGCTCGCGGATGAACTGCTGGAGCGACCGCAGCACCAGCCGGGAGTCGCTCTCGATTACGAGGCTCAGCCACGGCACGCTGAACCGCGTCGCCGCCGTCGAGCTGTAGCCGCCCTGCCGCTTGGCGAAGACGACATCGTCCATTGCCGCCAGAACCTCCCACGGCGTCGTCGCGCCGCCGATCGCCGCGTAGGAGGCGATGTAGCTCGACTCGAAATGCCAGTAGTTGACGTAAACATCGAGCGTCCGCTCGTCGACCACATCGAAACCGACAAAGGTCTCAAGGTAGGGGCGGGAGGTGACACCGATCGCTGTCTCGATCTGGACTTTCTCCGGGTCGTAGGCCAGCTCGTAGCTCTGGGCGATCCCGTAGAGCACGTCGGCCATCGTGATCTGCTGCCCGTGGTGGAAGGTCGATTGAAACTGGAGTCCGAAGTCGAACGTCACCTTGCTCGTCGCCGCCTTGCCGCCGCCGACCGGGCGCCAGGCGTCGCCGGCCGCATCCCAGAGCACGGCCCGCTCCGGCACCGGTAAGGTGTTGCCGGCGCCCGCCGTCTCCACCGCGAAGTCGCCGCGGAACGGCATCGGCAGCCCGGTGAACGGATGGGTGACGAGCACCCCGTCGCTCAGGTTGCGGGCGATGTCGCCGCTGTAGACATCGGAGTATCCGCCCACCGGATTCCAGACCGAGCGGTCGGTCCAGACCCACAGGTTGCCGACGCGGACCTCGTCGCGTCCCTCGACCGCCGCCTCGCGCAACGCCATCTGGTAGCGCGGCCCGCTGCCCAACCCCTCGTTGAGCCCATCGACTTCGACGCGGACCGGGAATGCCTGGAGGGCATTGACGAGCCAGATCCGCACCGACTCGTCGATGCCGATACCCGTCAATTGCCGGTAGAGCTCGTCGCGTTCGCTCTGGTCGGCAAACTCACCGCGGAAGAGGCGCTGCCCGAGCCGGTCGGCCTCCTCCTGCACGTACTGCCAGAACCCGACTTCCTGCCAGCCGGGCATGTTGCCCGTCCACGGCGCGATAAAGCCGTTGACCGCGCCGGAGTCGTAGCGGACCGCCGTTCCCTGCGACCATCCCTCGGTGTAGATGTGCCACTGGAAGGTAATCGGATCGCTGGCGTAGACGGCCAGGGTCGCCGGTCCGAACTGCTGGTAGATTGGCTGCGCCTGAAACCCGAGGCTCGTGAGCTGGTTGCGGATCGTGTCGCCGACGTCGCGCCGCTCGTCCTCGACCCGGATCATCAGCTTGAGGATGATCGGCTGCCCGTTGAACGTCCAGACGTTGTTCTCGAGCGTCGCCCCGGTCGCCTGCATCTCCGTGGTGATGATGCCCCGCGCGAAATCGGGGTCGAAGCGGATGTTGCGGGTGACCACGGTCTCGAACACGGTCAGCTCGTCGTAGTCGAAGGGGCTGACGTGGGTGCGCATCGGCACCGCCCGCCCCTGAAAGATGGTGTTGGCGATGAAATCCCGGTCGACCAGATACTGCATCGCCTGACGCACCGCCGGAATCGCGAACGGGTTGAGCTGGCCCTCCGGCGCCGGCGCCGGGTTGAGCAGCAGCGAGAGCGTCGTCGCCGGCGCATTGATGAGGCGGACACCGCTATTCGGCTGGACTTCGAGGTCGCGCGCGGCGGCCGTCTTGAGCCCGAAAAGGTAGAGGTCCATGTCGCCGTTGGCGATGTTCAGCGGCGCCTGATCGACATTGAACGCCGAGAAGGTCAACCGCTCCGCCCGCGGCCCGTGGACCGCGCTCCCCTGCCCCGGCGGCCACGGTACGGTTGCGCCCGGCGTCGCCTGCCCCGCGCTAGCCCCGAGGGCCGGACCCAGCGCGAGTGATGCGGCGGCGCCGGTAGCCCCCTGCACCAGCGCGCGGCGGC
>JACDBO010000300.1 GCA_013694885.1 Chloroflexia bacterium
CAACCCGGTGCCCGTCCTCAAGCTGGTCGAGGTCGTGCGCGGACTCCAGACATCCGAGGCGACACTGGCGCGCGTCCACGCATTGGCCGAGCGGATGGGCAAGACGCCGGTCGATGTTGCCGACGCGCCCGGCTTCGTCGCCAACCGGCTGCTGATGCCGATGATCAACGAGGCGGTCATCTGCGTGGCCGAAGGTGTCGCCGCCCCCGAGGCCATTGACCAGGTCATGAAACTGGGCCTCGCCCATCCGATGGGACCGCTCGCGCTGGCGGACCTGATCGGACTCGACGTCTGTCTCGACATCATGGAGACGCTGCACCACGATCTCGGCGACGACAAGTACCGACCGGCGCCGCTGCTGCGCCGGATGGTCGCCGCCGGTCGACTCGGTCGGAAGTCGGGTCAGGGATTCTACGGCTATGACGGCTGACGTTTCCCGCCCGGACCGCGCCCGCCGGATTCGCGTCCTCGTCGCCAAGCCGGGGCTGGACGGTCACGACCGCGGCGCCAAGGTGATGGCTCGTGCCTTCCGCGACGCCGGGTTCGAGGTCATCTACACCGGATTGTTCCAGACCCCGGAGATGATCGCCAGCGCCGCCGTGCAGGAAGACGTGGACGTCGTCGGCCTCAGTATCCTCTCTGGCGCACACCTCGCCTTGTTTCCCCCGATCATGACGGCGCTGCGCGATGTGGGTCGCCACGACGCGCTCGTGGTCGCCGGCGGCACCATCCCGAAGGAGGATATCCCCGCCGTCGAGGAGTTGGGCATCGCCGCCGTCTTCGGCCCCGGCACCCCCTTGCACGAGGCCGTCGCCTTCATCCGCGAGCGTGCCCCGACCCGCGAGGATGTGCCTTGAGTCTCTCCGCGCGAGTGCTCGACGGTGATCGACGTGCGCTCGCCCGCCTCCTCACCCACATCGAGAATGACGACGAGTTGGGGCATGCGGCGCTTGACCTGCTCTATCCGCACACCGGGCGCGCCCACCTCGTGGGGGTCACCGGTCCGCCGGGCGCCGGCAAGTCCACGCTCGTCAACGAGTTGATCCGCGCCTACCGGGAGCGTAGGAGCAACATCGCCGTCGTCGCGGTCGACCCATCGAGTCCGCTCACCGGCGGCGCCACGCTCGGCGACCGCATCCGCATGACGGAGTGGCACGTCGACCCGGACGTCTTCATCCGCAGCATGGCCTCGCGCCGCCACGGTGGCGGCCTGGCCGAGACCACGCTGGCCGTCTCGTACGCGCTCGATGCCGCCGGTTTCGACCCGGTGATCGTCGAGACGGTCGGGACGGGACAGGACGAGGTCGCCATCGCCGACCTGGCGCTGACGACCATCCTGGTGCAAGTACCTGGACTCGGCGACAGTGTGCAGACGCTGAAAGCGGGCGTACTCGAGATCGGCGACATCCTTGTCGTCACCAAAGCCGACCGGCCCGAGGCGGGCGAACTGGCCCGCGACCTCGTGCGCCTCAAGACGCTCAACCCCGGCCAGCGCCCAGCCTGGGACCCGCCGGTGCTCAAGACCAGCGCCACGCGGCGGGAGGGCATCGGTGCTGTGATCGAGGCCATCGACCAGCATCGCGCGTGGCTGGCGGACAGCGGCGAACTCGACCGCCGCCGACGCCGCATCGCCACGACCGAGATCGCCGCCCGCGTGCAGGCCGAACTGAGGCGACGTGCCGATGCCGACGACGACTCGTGCCTGAACACCCTCGTCGAGCACGTCATCGCCCGTGACCTTACTCCCTACCGGGCCGCCGAGCGCTTCCTCGGGACGTTGCCCGTGTAGCGCAGCACTCCAGTTTGCGGCTTTGCGATCAGTCTGGAGTGGGTCGTTTTGGCCAGATGCGTGCCCAGGCGGGTGAAGCGGACGGCTCCGGTGTGTGCGGGTTGAAGTCGGCGATCTGACGAAGGTTCCCTTGGGACTGCCAATGACAGAGTTTTCCGTCCTGCGCGATGATGAGTCTGCCGCGCTGGTCCCAGTCTGCCCAGGTTGCGCGCCCGAGTGGAATAACCTGTCCCGTGGGTTCGGCGCGCAGGGCGTAGTCAAGGACGTGCGGGCCTCCGTAGACGTCAAAGCTGGACGCGGAATGGATCGTCATCAGCAGTGTCACGTCCGATGTCGGGCTTGGACGTTGCCAGGTCTCGGGCACTTCGTCAGCGACGCGTTCCCAACCACCACGCCGCAGGCGATTGAACCAGACGGTCCGCTCCGTCCAGTTCGGTCCATGTTCGGTGTACCCGCCCGAGATTGACGTAGTTGCCGTGAACCAGTTTGGGAGGTGGCCCTGGTCAAGCGGGTTCGGATCGAAGCCGATCCACAGGGACTCGCGTTCCGGGAAGTAGCCACCCGCGCAGTAGGTGCCACCGACAAACCAGAGCGCGAGGGCAGTGAACCAGGGCGGTCGACTGATTGCAACCCAAGTGTCGCGCTGTTGCGGATCAGGGCCCTGGGAGCCGCGGACGAACGAGACAAACAGCGTGCCGTCGGCGGAGACGTCCGATCGCCGCTCAAAGACGCGTGCCCTCATCCACTGCCCATGCTCGAACGAGTCGACATCGGTGTGCCAGACACTGAGCCTGACCCAATCGCTCGGTCCTCGACGCAGCACGACACCGATCGGGGCCTCGCGAGCCAGGTACACGAACAGCCGACAAGGTGACCGCAATTCGCTCACGCAATCAGACCTTCGAGACTGATCTGCCCCTGAGCCCTAGCCACCATTGGAACGAGCCGCCGCGACACGATTCGCGATGAGGGCGGCGGTGGAGCCGGCGCCGATGCCGTTGTCGATGTTGACGACGGAGAGCCCGGGGGCGCAGGTCTGGAGCATCGCCATCAACGCTGCGGTGCCGTCGCCGCCGTAGCCATAGCCGACGCTGACGGGCAGCCCGATGACCGGCACCGCCACCAGTCCGGCGACGACCGAAGGCAAGGCACCGTCCATGCCGGCGGCAACGACCAGCGCGTCGACACCCTCGCGAAGCAGCGCATCGAGCGGCGCGATAAGCCGGTGGAGCCCGGCGACACCGACATCGGCGACCTCGGTCACCGCGCATCCCATCTCCCGCGCCATCACCGCCGCCTCCAGCGCGACGGAGCGGTCGGATGCACCGGCACTGATGACACCGATGCGCCCACCCGTCTCCCGTGGTGGAACGCCATCACGCGCCACGATAACCAACCGCGCTTCGGCAATGTTTTCCAGTATGTATGGTGGCCGGACGGCCTTCCGAATCGCCGGAATCTGATCGACACGGACGCGGCTCGCCAGTGCCCGCCCTTGCGACTCGGCGAGCGTCAGCAACGAGCGGGCAACATCCTCGCTCCGCTTTCGCTCGGCGAAAACGACTTCAGGGATACCAGTCCGAGCCTCGCGGCCGGGGTCAAGCCGGAGTCCCTGATGCGCTGGCTTTTCTTGGTTCTTGTACTCATGGGATATGTTGTTTAGTGCGACGCGGAGGGCGTCGAATGCCACTGGCCCGCGATCTCGAGCCCGGCTGGTTCGTTCGTCGCTCATGCTCCTCGGTCTCCCACCTTCGCGGCTTCCGCGAGCGCCGCATCGATCATTGTGCTCATCTCCTCCGGGGCGCTACCTAATTCCAAATGGGCGAGAAACTCGACGTTCCCCGCCGGGCCGCGCAGCGGCGACGCCGTAAGGTCGCGGGTCACCAGACGATGCCCGGCCGCCCCGTTCAACGTTTCGGTGAGCACCCGACGATGAACTCTTGGGTCACGCACGACACCGCCCTTTCCGACCTCGGTCCGTCCCGCTTCAAACTGCGGTTTGATCAGCGGGATACATCGCCCCCCTCCTTCGAGGAGGCGAGCGATAACCGGAAAGATGAGGTTCAGCGAGATGAACGACACATCAACGACAATCAGCGCGACGGGTTCTGGCAGCGCTTCGAGGTAGCGCGCATTCGTCCGCTCCATCACGACGACGCGCGGGTTGGACCGCAGCCGGGCGGCGATCTGCCCGTATCCGACATCGACCGCGTAGACACGGTGAGCGCCTCGTTGCAACAGGCAGTCGGTGAAGCCACCAGTACTCGCGCCGAGATCGGCGGTGATGACACCATCGACGTGCACCGCGAATCGATCCAGCGCGTGCGCCAGTTTCTCGCCGCCGCGACTGACGAATCGCGGCCGCTCGCGCAGGGCGACCACATCGGAGGTTGCCACGGCGTCGCCTGCATGTTGGGCTCGTTGGCCATTGACGAGCACGTCACCGGCGAGGATCAACGCGCGCGCCCGGGAGCGTGTGTCAGCGAGACAGCGCTCCACGACGGCGACATCCAGCCGCTGACGCTTCGCCACACGCTACTCGTGCTCGCCAGGCGCGGTACGCGCCAGAAACGGGGCAGTCTGCGCGTGACAGAGCGCGATCGCCAATGCGTCGGCGGCATCATCGGGGTGCGGCGCCACATCGAGATCGAGGATGAGCCGCACCATCTCCTGCATCTGGTTCTTGTCCGCTTTGCCGTATCCGACGATGGCGTGCTTGACCTCGGAAGGACTGTACTCGGTGACCGCGACACCGGCGCGGGCAGCGGCCAACAACACAACCCCGCGCGCTTGACCGACCGCGATGGCCGTCGTCACGTTGCGAGCGAAAAAAAGCTGCTCGATCGCGACGGCATCGGGAACGTACTGAGCGAGCAGTTCCGTCACGCGGTCGAAGAGCGTGCTGAGGCGTAACGGCATCGGCACGTCAGCCCCGGTCTCGATTACCCCATAGTCCACCAGCTCAGGCTCTCGCTCGCCCTGGATTACGCCGTAGCCAAGGATCGCCGTGCCTGGGTCGATGCCAAGTGTCACCCGCTCCCGCGTCGTCACCCCAGCCATCTCAACCGACGCCTGCGCGCAAAACGATCACCGCCCGATTCCGTCACGAATCGTCCAGTTAGCTACTCGTCACCTCGGCCAGGACCTCGTCGCTGACATCGAGGTTGGAGTAGACCTGCTGAACATCGTCGAGCTCTTCCAGCCGCTCCAGCAACCGGATCGCTTTGACGGCAACGTCGGGGTCGAGGGCCATCAGCGTCTTCGGTTTCATCATCAGCTCGGCGTTTTCGATCTCGTAGCCGCCTCCGCTCAGCTGCTCCTGGACAAGATGCAGGTCGCGCGGTTCGGTATAGACCTCGACCGTCCCCTCCTCGACCTGAACATCGCTGGCGCCCGCGTCGATGGCAATCAGGGCCAGCTCGTCAGGGTCGGCCCCATTGACAGGCATGGTGATTAACCCAGTCTGATCGAACATCCACGCCACGCTCCCATTCTCACCGAGCGTCCCTCCGGCGCGGGTGAGCAGCGCCCGCACCTCACCGACGGTTCGATTGCGATTATCGGTCATGGTCAGAATCATCAGGGCAGTGCCGCCGGGACCATAGCCTTCATAGTAGACCTCATCGAATTGTTCGCCACTCTCACTACCGGACCCGCGCTGGATCGCGCGGTCAATGTTGTCCTTCGGCATGTTTTCGGTACGGGCTTTTTGGACTGCGAGCCGTAAGCGGACATTCGACTCGGGATCGGGCACCCCTTCGCGGGCGGCGACGGTGATCTCGCGGGCCAGCTTGGTAAAAATCTGCCCCCGCTTCGCGTCGGCGGCACCCTTCTTCCGCTTGATCGTCGACCATTTCGAGTGACCAGACATTTCCGCGGTTTCTCCAAACTCAATGCAGATATGGTGCAGCGGGAAGCGCTCTTGCTATCGAAAGTATAGCATCCGAAAAGAGGCTCAGCCGTTCTTCAACGGCGATGGATGCCACGTATTCAGCGGGGATTTCCCTTGAAACAACGGCGATCCGTTGGTAGACTGGCGCACATGGCTCCCGCAAGAGCGCACTGGAAAGGGAGGATGATGGCAGCCCCCGCAGCCCGTTTCCCGAAGAGGTAGACCGGTCCCCGTCGCCGTGTGCGCGGGGTTTTTGTTTGCCATTCTCGGACCAGCCTGGCGGCCTCTGCCGATGAACATGTCCGGGACGTAGCCGGTAATTGTCGCGCAACGCCAACCCTGAAAATCATCGCTCTGCGCTGCGCTCGCCCGAGAGGTGGGAACGCTTCAATGGAAACGAGCCTCATCGCCAAGGGAAAAGATCAGGGCTATCTCCTGGCCGACGATATTATTGCGGCATTTCCCAACGCCGAAGAGCAGATCGAGCATCTCGACGAGTTCTACTCCGCGCTGGTGGCTGAGGGCATCGAGGTGCTCGATCAACCGCCGCCACGTCCGGAACCAGAGGTCACCGCACGTCAGCGCGCTCGCGCAATGCAGAGCGCGACCGCCGAGGACCTCCTCGCGGCGGGAGTGGGCGACTCGGTACGCCTCTACCTCCAGGAGATCGGCGAGACCGACCTGCTGACGATGCAGGAAGAGGTCTGGCTCTCCCGACGCATGGAACGTGGGAAGCAGGCCGCGGCGCGGCTCGCCTGCGCGGACTGTGCTCAGGAGGAGCGTTCAGGTCTCGATGCCGACCGCTGCGACGGGGATGCCGCGCGCGCGCACTTGATCCAGGCCAACTTGCGTCTCGTCGTGTCAGTTGCCAAGAAATACGTCGGCCGCGGGCTTTCCTTCCTTGACTTGATTCAGGAAGGCAATATCGGGCTGATGAAGGCAACGGACAAGTTCGATTACCACCGCGGGTTCAAGTTCAGCACCTACGCGACGTGGTGGATCCGCCAGGCGATCACCCGTGCCATCTCCGACCAGAGCCGCACGATCCGTTTGCCGGTCCACGTCGGCGAAACGATCAATCGTGTCAAGAAAACGGGCCACCGGCTTCAGCAGATTCTCGAACGCGAGCCGACCTTCGAGGAGATCGCCCGGGCGATGGATGTTGCGGACGACAAGGTACGGCAGGTGCTCGACGTTGCTCGCCATCCTGTCTCCCTCGAAGCGCCGGTCGGCACGGATGGCGACGCCTTCCTCGGTGACTTCATCGAGGACGTGACCATGCCCGCACCGCTGGAACTCGCGTCCCAAGAGTTGCTGCGCGGTCAGATCGGTGACGCGCTCGAAAAACTCTCGGATCGAGAGCGGCGAATTATCGTGCTCCGCTTCGGACTCGAGGATGGCCGGTTCCGAACACTGGAAGAGGTCGGCCGCGACTTCGGCATCACCCGCGAGCGTATCCGGCAGATCGAGGCGAAGGCGCTGCGCAAACTCCGGCATCCAAACCAGAGTACGCACCTGCGCGGATACCTCGACTGAGGGGTATCCGGGGGAGACGCTCGATGCCCGAGTTGCGCATCAGCGCCACGCGCCTGATTGCGGCGCCGACCGAGGTCGTGTACCGCTGCATCGCCGACTACCGGATGCACCACCATCAGTTCTTGCCACCCGCCTTCTCTCGCTACGAGGTTGTCAAAGGCGGTGTCGGTGCAGGCACCGTCATACGGTTTCGCCTGACCATTGCCGGTCGCGGGCAGAACGCCGAGGCACTCGTCGCCGAACCCGAACCCGGTCGTGTCCTGACTGAAAGCTACGAGGGCACCGGCGCGGTGACGATGTTTCGAGTGGTGCCGAAGCGCGCCGGCACACTCGTCGTGATCGAGACCGTCTCTCCGTCGACCGGGATCCGGGGCGCCATCGAGCGCCTGATCGCGCCTCTGCTGTTTCGCCGTCTCTACAACGACGAGCTCACCCGGCTCGATAGGTATGCTCGCTCTCAGGCAGCAACTCAGCGGGGAAAGCGCAGTCGATAACCCGACACGTCTTCCTTCGCTCCAGGAGCATTGGCGCCCATAGCGGGCGGCTGCCGCCCGCTATGACGGTCGGGTGAAGACCAGCGACACGTTGTGCCCACCAAAACCCATCGAGTTCGACATGACATGCCGCATCGCGACCTCTCGGGCTCGGTTCGGAATCACGTCGAGATCGCAATCCGGGTCCGGGTGTTGCTGGTTGATCGTCGGTGGAGCGATTCCTGTCGCCATCGCGCGCAGGCAGATCACCGCTTCAAGCGACCCCGCGGCACCGAGCAGATGCCCGGTCATCGATTTGGTGGAGCTGATCGGGATGCTCGCGGCGCGGTCGCCGAACGCGCGTTTCACCGCCTGGGTTTCCAGCTTCTCATTGAGCTGGGTCGAGGTGCCGTGGGCATTGATGTAGTCAATATCCTCGGCGTCCAGACCGGCGTCCGCGAGCGCCAGCGTCATCGCCCGTGCCGCTCCCTCGCCGCCGGGCGCCGGTTGCACCATGTGGTTGGCGTCGTCGGTCGTGGCATACCCGACAACCTCCCCAAGGATGGTCGCGCCTCGGGACTCGGCATGCTCCCACGCTTCGAGGAGGAGCACGGCCGCTCCTTCGCCGAGCACGAAGCCGTCTCGCGCGGCATCGAAAGGGCGGCTGGCGCCGGCGGGATCGTCGTTACGAGTCGAGAGCGCGTTCATCGCGTTGAAGCCCGCAATCCCCATGCGCGTCACGGGCGCCTCGGCGCCACCGGCGATCATGGCGTCGGCCAACCCCCGACGAATCATCTGGGTCGCCTCACCGATCGCGTGAGCGGACGCGGCACAGGCCGAGACCGGCGCGAAGTTCGGTCCCTTGGCGCCGATCGTGATCGAAACTGTGCCGGACGCCATGTTGCCGAGCATCATCGGGACGAAGAATGGGGAGAGCTGCTTCGGACCGCGCGCGAGGACCTTCTCGGTCCCCTGCTCGAAAGTCTCCATGCCGCCCATACCGGTCCCGATCAGCACACCGACCCGAGCCGCGTTGCCGTCGGTGATCTTGAAGTTGGACGTGGCCAGCGCCTCGTCGGTGGCCGCCACCGCCAGCTGCGTGTAACGGTCCATCCGCCGGCTTTCCTTGCGGCCGACAGCCGCCGCGGGGTCGAACCCCTTCACTTCGGCGGCAAACCTCGTCTCGAAGCCATCCGCATCGAAGCGGGTGATACCGGCGGCGCCCGAGCAGCCGCCCGCGATGCTTTGCCACACCTCAGGAACACTGTTGCCTACGGCACAGATCGCCCCTGCTCCGGTGACGGCCACACGTCGTCCTGAGCCACTCTGTCCATCGTTTACCACTGCTCACCCCTTCCGGCGGCGATGCTCCGGCTCGACGCCGGACCTCGTGGGCATCTTACCCCGTGCCGACTGGATAGGCCGCCGTTGAAGGCGCCATCGACGCCGTGGTAGGCTCAGAGCACGACCGGCCCTGCGGTGCGCGTGATGACTCGATGCGGTCTTGAGCCAACACTCTGAGAGTCGGGAGCTGCCCGGCGCGCGGTGTGCCTCGCGTTCGGATGTGGCACCCACCTGCGAAAGCAGGTTCAAGGCTCCATCTCACACGGCACCCGCGGGGTTGGTCATCCTTTTTGTCCGGCGTTCACCGCGCCATTGGTCTCCCTCGGAGGTCATAGCGCCGACCACCCCGCTCCAGGGAGATGCAGATGATCGCGGTGATCCTCGGTCCCGATGCGGCGCTCGTGCGAGATGAATCTCGTCGTCTCTCGCGGGAGCGAGACCAGAGCGGCGAAAGTACGAGCGAACTCGATGGCAAGATTGCCTCGCTCGGCGACGTGCTGACCAGCGCGGCCAGCGCTGGCTTTTTCGGTACCGGGCGGGTCGTCATCGTCCACGATTTGCTCGCTCGCTTCGGCAAGACCGGCAAGGGAGCCAAAACGGGGGGGAGCGAGACGAGTGGCCCCGACTGGTCGGGCCTATTCGCCGCTATCCCGCCTGAGAACACGCTGATCCTCGCCGACCCCTCGCTCTCCGCTCTCCCGGCGACCGTTCGCAAGGCACTGCCTCCGGACGCGATCACCAAGGTCTGCGCGCCACCGCGCGGCCACGAGCTTGTCGGCTGGCTGCGCGCCACCGCGAAGCAGGCCGAGAGCAATCTCGATGCGGAGACGGCCCGATTCCTCGCCGAGCGGGTCTATCCACAAACCTGGGCAAACCAGCCGAGCAACCCGACCTTCGACCGCCCTCCCGACATGGATACACTGCGTAACGAGATCGAAAAACTCGCGCTCGCCGCGCACCCAGCGCCGATCACGCGCACGCACGTGACGGCGATGGTCGCCGCGGGAGACGTTGACCGCGTCTTTCGCTTCATCGAGGCGGCCAGTGCTGGCCGCTTGAGCGACGCCCTGATCGAGCTGGATCGGTTGCTCGTCGCCGGTGAGGATCCAGCCAAGCTGTTTGCCCAGCTCGCCCAGAATGCCGAGTTGAGCTTGACGCTCGCCACCGCGGAGCGACGCTCCCCGGCCGACGTGGGACGCGACATTGGGTTGAGTAATGCGAACCGCATGGTCGCCATCGCCCGGGGTGTCCGCGACCAGCCGCAGGGCTTGAGCGCTCATGCGGCGCGGGCGCTGACCTCCGCCGATCGACGACTGAAGCGTGGTGAGCTTCGCGACCCGCTGGCCGCCCTCTACGACGCAGTTGTCTCCATTTCCACGGCGCGGCGCGCGTCAACGCCGACCGTTGCTCGACGATGACGTCGCCCAGCCAGTGCACAAGGGGCCCACTGGCCCTCCCGGTTTCCGGTGGGAAGGGAGAAGGCCGCTCGACAAGTCGCGGCAAACGACGGAGGTGTGGATTAGACAGTTGCCGCGCTGGAACCCAGGGCGTTGAACTTTGTCAACAGCCGCGATTTTCGGCGAGCAGCGTTGTTCGGGTGGATAATACCCTTGCTGGCAGTGCGATCGAGCATCGAGACAGCCATCATCACGGCCTGTTGAGCCGTATCACCGTCGCCGGCGCGGATGGCAAACTCGGCCTTCTTGACCAGCGTGCGACATGCCGACCGGTACGGTCGGTTGCGCAGGCGTCGTCGTTCCCCGACACGGATTCGCTTTTCGGCGGACTTGCTATTGGCCAAGGTCGTCCTTCCTCACGTTCTCGCTGTACGCGTCAATACGACAAAGGGTTTAGCTGCAAGCTTTACAGTGCCGAGATTTCAACAACACAACGCGGCCACATGGCCGCGTTTGTTATGGTATCAGATCGTGTCGTGGCGCTCAACCGTGGTCGCGATGCGAGGGTGTGTTTGCGTGCGGTTTCTCCTCCATGCCCACATTCACGTCTGAAACACGACGAGCGCACTGCGGGATGAGCCGCGAATGAGCCAGGCATCCCAAATCTCGCGTGGCCATCGCGAGTCGTCCCAGCGGACATCGGAAGATATCCTCCCATCGGGAACCGGTGAAGCGGACCGCGCCGAAAGCTTCGCCCGAAATGCCGTCATCGTCGGCGCGGCGTTTGTCCTCAGCAGGCTGCTCGGTCTCGTACGTGAGATTGCGTTCGCCGCGGAGTTCGGCACGCAGGGGGTCGCCTCGGCCTATGTCAGCGCGTTCCGCATCCCCGATCTCTTGTTTCTGGTCATTATGGCTGGCTCGTTCGGTGCGGCGTTCATCCCTGTCTTTGCCGGGTTCCTCGGTCGCGGCGATCAGCGACGGGCGTGGGAACTGGCGTCGGCGGTCCTGACCTGGGCTGGATTGGGCATCGCCGCCGGCGCACTCGTCTGCTTTGTCTTGGCCCGACCACTGATGGAGTGGGTGGTCGCACCGGGTCTCTCGCCCGAGAACACGACAGTCGCCGTCGATCTGATGCGCATCCTGCTGCTTTCGCCCGTGTTTCTTGGTTTCGGGATCGCCGCCAAGGGCATCCTCGAAGCCCACCACCGATTCACGCTGCCGGCCCTCGCGCCGGTTTTCTACAATCTCGCGATCATCGTCGGTATCGTCAGCTTCGCGCCGGAGTACGGCATCGAAGCCGTCGCCTGGGCCGTGATCGCGGGTGCGGTACTCCACGTCGTCGTCCAGTTGCCGGGACTCGTCCGGGCTGGTATCCGTTTCCGGCCCAGGCTCTCGCGCGAAGTGGATGGACTGCGCGAAGTCGGACGCTTGCTCCTGCCAAGGGTCATTGGCCAGGCCGCCTTTCAGATCAACTTCATTGCGGTCAACTATTTCGCGACTCAGCAAGGCGAGCAACAGGCCGCGGCACTCAACTACGCCTGGCAGTTGATGATGCTGCCCCATGGCGTGCTCGCGTTGAGCATCTCGACGGTGATCTTCCCCACACTTGCCCAGCTCTACGACCAGGGACGGCAGGGTGAATTGCGCGCCACGTTCAGCCGCTCACTTCGGCCACTCATTTTCCTGACGCTTCCCGCGTCGGTGGGACTCGTCTTGCTTCGGGAGCCCATCGTGCAGACGGTGTTCCAGCGAGGCGCGTTCAATGATCGCTCGACCAGCCTGGTGGTTGCTCCCCTCGCGTGGCTCGGCCTGGGACTGCTCGGCTACGCGGTGGTCGAGATCTTGACACGCGTCTACTACGCCATTCGTGATACGCGGACACCCGTCATCACTGGCTTGCTGATCATCGTCGCCAACATCCTGCTCTGTGCGCTCTTCGTCGATTCACTCAGCCTCGCCGGTCTGGCGGTGGCGTTGAGCGCGACGACAGGCGTCGAGGCAATCATCCTGCTGGGCTTCTTGCGTTCGCGTCTCGGAGGATTGTTCAGCGACGACTTTGGCCGATGGCTTTGGCGTGTGATCCTCGCCAATCTCCTCTTCACGCTCGTGGTCTGGCCATTCGCGGGTCTCATGACGCGTGCCAGCGAGCCAGGGCTCACCAGTCGCGGTGTCGCGTTTCTCTTTCTCACATGTGGCGTCGGGTTATTCGCCTTTGCCTACGCGCTGACCTGCCACTACCTCCGCATCCCGGAGATTCGCCAGGTTATCGGCCGGATTGCGGTGCGGCTTCCGGCGCGCCTTCGATCACCATTGGATTGGCTGAGACTGACCTGAGAATTTGTTGCGCCGCAGCTCCGCGGCGACGCAACCATCGCCCAGCCGTCAAACCAGGAACCCTGCCTCGCCACCCTATTTGTGGCGAGGCAGGGATTGGCATCTCTCAAGGCGAGAAGATTAGCAGCCGCGAAGATCAGTCATCGCCGCCGTCGTCCTCCCCACCATCATCGTCGTCGTCACCGGTGCCGTCGTCATCACCAGTTCCGTCGTCGCCAGCCCCGTCGTCACCGGTTCCGTCGTCGCCACCGGTCCCGTCGTCGCCAGTGCCATCGTCGTCACTGCCGTCGTCGCCAGTGCCATCGTCGTCACTGCCGTCGTCGCCAGCCCCGTCATCGTCGCTGGCGCCGGCGTCATCGTCTTCAGCGGCCTGTTCCGCACTCTCCTGCTCGGCGGCGTCGTCCTCTCCAAGGTCCGCCGCGAGGAAGAGCGTCGCGGCCGTTTGGTCATCGTCAGCGCTGAATACGACGAAGCCGGTCAGGTCGGAGTCATCCTGCTCGCGCAGGCCGACGACCACGGTGTCGTCCGATCCGGTGCTACCGGTGACCACCTCACCGCAGGTGCTGTCGTCGTCACCGAAGTGCATCACCGCCGCCAGATCGCCAGTCTGGAATTCGCCGAGTGCCAGTGGTGCGGTCGTCACCGATACGCCGAAATCGTCGTCGTCCGATGAACTGATCGTCGAGAAGTTCACCAGAGCCTCGTCGTCGAGCGCATCGCAGGTTCCGCCGTAGATCGCAACCTGCCCGCGATCGATGTCGTCGTCGGCGGCCTCATCTTCGCGTTCGGCGCTGGCACTATCGTCTTCGTCTTCGATCAGCTTTGAACCGAGGAGCAGGGTGATCCCAGTACTACCGTTCGCTGGGGAGAGGTAGGCGAAACCGGTATGCCCGGAGCCGCTCCGCTCGACGAGGCCCACAGCCAGCCCGCCGTCGTCGAAGGAGTTGTCGCCGATTTCACCACAGGCGAACGCATCACCACCTCCGCTCGGAAGTACCACGATTACATGTGGCTGGGCGAGCAATGTGTCTGTCGACGCGGACAAGTCGGTGTAGGAGGCGACGTTGCCGCCTTCATCACTGTCGTCGTCTTGCGCGGTGTCGGCGAACCCTGACAGCGCGAAGCGTGGCTCCGCGTCGAATTGATCGCAGGTTCCGGTATGGATACTCGACGTCAGGGATGTACTGGCGTCATCGTCGACCTCCTGAGTCCCACTAGCCGCGGAGCCGAAGAGTCCGAAACCCATTGCCGGGAGCAACAGGGCGAGGACACCCAGCCGCGTTGTTTTGAACACGTTGGACATGCGTTCACTCCTTCCTCATGCTTCCCCAGGCAGGAAGCGATGACGATCTGATATCCCTCACCAGTCGGCCACCACAGCGTCGATGCAAACTCACTGACAACATGCGGCGACCGGGTATGAAGGGCCCTTCCAGCGTAGTCCGAGCGGCGCCTTGAACATCAAGACTCGCAATCTCGACCGCCAAGGCTCACGCGAGCGGGCTATTCAAGTAGAGAGGTTGACGGGTGTTGCTGATACAGCGTGCTCTGGAGCAGGTGGAATTAAAATGAAGCGGCGGGTTCCGAGGGCACCGGAACCCGCCGTATCTGAAAGGTGGACCGTGGAGCTGACCCAGATCCGTTCTGAGGCGATTATATCGCGGGCGGACCGACTTGGAAAGACCCGCAAGTCCAGACCGCGTTAGCCGAAAGTCCCGGCCATTCTTCCTAACCGCTAGCCAAGGCGATAGCGCCGCCAGGTAGATGTGGGTGCAGTCGGACGAGCGCACCCCCAAGGATCCAGAGGCGGCGCGGGGCGACTCCGCTATACTGGGATACATACGGTCGGGGAGAACGCCCGCATTTGCGGCTTCCCCGGCCAGTTCATTGTTGACGCATCGACTGACATCTCGTTGAGATTGCCACCAACACATGAGTGACCAGAGCGCCACGGCGCGGATCCGCAACTTCAGCATCATCGCCCATATCGACCATGGCAAGTCGACGCTGGCTGACCGGCTCCTTCAACGCACCGGCACGATCACCGATCGCGACATGAAGGAGCAGATGCTCGACTCGATGGATCTCGAACGGGAAAAAGGCATCACCATCAAGGCCCGCGCGGTGCGCATGAACTACACGGCGAATGACGGTAAACGCTATCAACTCAACCTAATCGATACTCCGGGGCACGTCGACTTCTCATATGAGGTCAGCCGCAGTTTGGCCGCGTGCGAGGGTGCGCTGCTGGTGGTCGATGCCGCGCAGGGGATCGAAGCGCAGACGATGGCCAATGTCTATCTCGCGATCGAGCATGACTTGGCGATGGTCGCCGTCATCAACAAGATTGACTTGCCGAACGCCGACCCGGTGCGAGTAGGGCGGGAGGTCGGTCAGTTTATCGGACTGCTCGACGACGAGATCGTCCCCGCATCAGCAAAAAACGGCCAGGGTATCGATGACGTGCTGGAAGCAATTGTCGCGAAAATCCCACCTCCCCCATCGACGGGTCGCGACGCACCCACGCGAGCGCTGATCTTCGATTCCCACTACGACGCGTACAAGGGCGTCATCGCCTATGTCAAGGTGATAGACGGCGAGCTTCGTTCGGGCGAACGAATCCGCGTCATGGGCACGAAGCGCAACGCCGAGAGCCTGGAACTCGGGTATTTCGCGCCCGATATGCGGGCGACCGATACGCTGCGTATCGGCGAAGTGGGATATGTCGCTACGGGCCTCAAGGTCGTCAAGGAGTGCCAGGTCGGCGACACCATCACCCTCGCCGCCGCCCCGGCCGCACATCCCCTTCCAGGCTATCGGCCGGCGAAACCGATGGTGTTTGCGGGCCTCTACCCCGTCGACAGCGATGCCTTCCCGGAACTGCGCGACGCTCTCGAACGACTCCAGCTCAACGACGGATCACTCACGTTCCAGCCGGAATCGTCGCTGGCACTCGGTTTCGGCTTCCGCTGCGGTTTTCTCGGCTTGCTCCACATGGAGATCATACAGGAACGGCTCGAACGCGAGTTCAATCTCGACCTGTTGGCGACCGCGCCAAGCGTCGAGTATGAAGTCACCCTGCACGGAGGCCGCACGGCGCTCGTCGATAACCCATCCGAGATGCCCTCGCCAGGCGAAGTCGAGACGATCCGCGAACCGTGGATGCACCTGACGATCATCGCTCCTTCGCGCTACATCGGCACGTTGATGGAGCTGGTGACAACCCGCCGCGGTGTCTTCAAGGAGATGACCTACCTCGACGAGGACCGCGTGCAATTGACCTACGACATCCCGCTCGGCGAGTTGATCATCGACTTCTACGACCAGCTCAAGAGCCGCACGCAAGGGTATGCCTCGCTCGACTACAGCCTCGCCGACCTCCAGGAGGCAGACCTGGTGAAGCTCGATGTGCTCGTCAACGGGCAGCCGGTCGACGCCCTCTCCCTGATCACCCATCGTGACGACGCCTACGTCAAGGGCAGAGAGCTGGTCAACACACTGCGCTCGCTGATTCCGCGGCAGATGTTCGACGTGCCGATCCAGGCCTCGATCGGCAGTCGCATCATCGCCCGTGAGACCGTCAAGGCGATGCGCAAGAACGTCCTCGCCAAGTGCTACGGTGGCGATGTTTCCCGCAAACGCAAATTGCTCGAAAAACAGAAAGAGGGTAAGGCCCGCATGAAGATGGTCGGCAACGTCGAGATCCCGCAAGAGGCATTCATGGCGGTGCTCAGCCTTGGCGGCGACAAAGCCTCCGTTACGCGCGGCTAGGCATCATTGATGGGCGGCGGCTACCTCACCATCATCGGACTCGGACCGGGCGATCCGCGCGCACGCACGATCGGCGCCCAGCAGGTCATCGACGCCGCGTCGACGATCATCCTTCGCACCGCCATCCACCCCGGACTCGACGACCTCCTCGGTGATTCCCGCGTTGTCACCTGCGACGACCTCTACGAGCGGGCAGAAGCCTTCGACGACCTCTACCGCGCCATCGCCGCGCGCGTCTGCGCCGCGAGCCAGAGCGCTACCGTCGGAGAAGTTGTCTACGCAGTTCCGGGACACCCGCGTTTCGGCGAGCGCAGCGTCGGAGACGTCATCGAACGGGCGGCAGTCGCCGGAATCGCCGTTCGCGTGCTAGACGCGGTGAGTGCGGTCGACAGTGTCGCGACGCTGCTCGGTATCGATCCGATGGCTGAAGACCTACAGATGCTCGATGGAGCGGCACTCGCGGCTGTGGCGAACGAGGAGCCCTTTTCCGGCGGGCGCGTCGTCTTCTCGCCGCTGCGGCCAGTACTCGTCAGCCAAGTCTACAGCCGCGCGGTCGCCTCCGGCGTCAAACTGGCCCTCTCCCGGCTCCTACCCGATAACCATCCGGTCAAGATCGTCCGCGCGGCGAGCGTCTCCAGCGCGGCGACTGTGGTCGATGCGGCCCTCTACGAACTGGACCACTGGAACGTCGACCATCTGACGTCGATCTGGGCACCGGCACTCGGCACGCTCGAGGCTGGCCGCGATCCGCGAACGTTGCAGCACGTCGTCGCTCGGCTTCGCGCCCCTGGCGGATGTCCATGGGACCGCCAGCAGACACACGCCACACTCCGCGACGCGGTGATCGACGAGGCCCATGAGGTGGTCGATGCCATCGATGCCGACGACGCTGAGAACCTCGCTGAGGAACTGGGCGACCTCTTCCTCCTCGTCGCCATGCACGCCCAGTTGGCCGAGGAGCGCGGCACCTTCACCCTGGAGGATGTCTTTGAAGGCATCGCCCGCAAGATCGTCCGCCGCCACCCCCATGTCTTCGGCAACCATGCCGCCGAGGACGCCGCCGCCGTAGTCAGAACGTGGAACCAGGTCAAGGCTGAGGAGAAGGCATCGCGCTCCACCCCCGCTCGGGCCAAGGCTGCCGATGGACAGCCGCACTCGATGCCGGCATTGACTCGGGCAAGGCGCGTGCTCAAGCTCCATCCATACATCGAGGGCGTGGAAGCGCCCGCCGATGCCGGAGAGGTGCTGCTCGCCGCGGTGGCGCGGGTCATCGATGCCGGTGGCGACCCAGACACGATCCTGCGGGCAGCGCTGACTCGCCACGTGGCGCGACACGAAGAGATCTCCACCAACCAACCGGATTCGGCACGGGTACGATAGGCAGGAGAAGGGACGCAGCTCATGCAGGAACTCGACGCCATTCCGGCAGCGGTCGGCCGTTTGACATGCGGTTCACTCACCCTGGACGCGGCCGGACAACACGTCACACTCAAGGGCTGGGTGAATCGCCGGCGTGACCTCGGCGGGCTGATCTTCATCGACCTGCGTGATCGCTTCGGTATCACCCAGGTCGTGTTCAACCCCCAAGCCGACTCCGCAACGCACGAGCGAGCTGGCCGCCTCCGCAACGAGTTTGTGATCGAGGTGGAGGGAGTGGTCCGCCAGCGCCCCGAGGGCACCGAGAACCGGCGGTTGGCGACCGGACTGATCGAGCTGGAGGCGCGCGAACTCCGCATCCTCAATGCTGCGAAAACGCCTCCCTTCTACATCAACGAAGAGGTAGAGGTCGACGAGACGCTACGCCTCCAGTACCGCTACCTCGACCTGCGGCGTCCGTCGATGCGGCGAAACATGATCCTCCGCCATCGCATCGTCAAGCACATGCGAGACGAGCTGGATCGGCAGGGCTTTGTCGAGGTCGAGACGCCGATGCTCATCAAGAGCACTCCGGAAGGGGCACGCGACTTCCTGGTGCCGAGTAGCGGCTTCCCTGGCGCGTTCTACGCGCTGCCACAGTC
>JACDBO010000345.1 GCA_013694885.1 Chloroflexia bacterium
ACGCTTAGCGCCCTCTTCGGCACGCTCGCGGTGCTCTTCACCTGGCTGCTCTGCCACCGCTTGTTCGATCGGCGAACCGCGCTCCTGGCGGCCTCGATCCTGGCGGTCTTTCACTTTCACGTGCACATGAGCCGGTTGGCGCTCAACAACGTCGCCGACTCGTTCTTTCTGATGGCAATGCTGTTCTTCCTCGACCGTGGTTTCAGCGAACGCCGGCGGCTCGATTGTCTACTCGCCGGCATGTGTATTGGAATCAGCCAGTATTTCTACACCAGCGCCCGACTGATCCCGCTCGTGGCGATGATGGTTGCCCTCTCCTTCGCCGCGACGCTGCTGCTCGGGCGCGAGCCGACCGCCACTTCACGCATCCCGATGCTCGGTCGGTGGGCAGGGTTCCTCTGCTGGATGGTGACGGGCGCCGCGCTGGCCTATCTCCCGTTGCTCGCCTACTACGTCGATCACCCCGAGACGTTTTCATCGCGGATCAAGATGGTCTCGATCTTCGCCTCTGGCTGGCTTGAAGAGCGGCAGCGGAACACGGGACAGAGCGCGGTGGTGCTGGTGGCGCGGAATCTGTGGCACACCGCCTTGGTCCCGTTCCACGTCTATCCCACCGGCACGTACCGCGGCGACCCGCCGTTCGTCGGCTTGCCGATGGCGATCCCACTCGGTCTCGGACTCGCGTTGCTCACGGCGCGGGCCTGGCAGCGCCGGTGCGTCGGGCTCGCCGTCGCGTACTGGGGAGCGACATTCGCGATCGCGCTGACCATTGCCCCGGATACGAATCGTTTCACCATCGTCGCCCCGATCTTCGCCGTTGCCTGCGGTCTGACCCTGGACGCGCTGGCTCGGATCGCGACCGAGCTGCTTGGCCTCGGTCGCCGGTTGGTCCATGCTGGTCTGGCAGTCGCATTGGTGCTGCTGATCGGCTGGAGCGTGACCTACTACTTCCAGGAACACGAACAATTGGCGCTCTACGGCGATCGCAACACGCTCGTCGCCAACGACCTCGCCAGACACCTGGAAAACCTGCCACCCGGAACGACGGTCTACTTCTCAGGCCCGCCGCGGATGTGGTACGACGGGTTTCCGAACTTGGCTTTCATCGCTCGGGAGACGCGCGGCATCACCGTCGAGCGCCCGTGGGACGAACGGTCGCTGGTCCCCAAACTCGATGGCCCCACCGTCTTCGTGTTCTTGCCAGAACGAGTCGGCGAATTGGATCGAGTCCGATCCTGGTTCCCGAACGGAGAAACGCGCGAGTTATCCTTCGACAACGGGGAACCGCTGTTCACCGTCTACCGCGTCGACCCCTGAAACGAAGGGCCGAGGTGTGAGCAGGCCATTCACCTGTCATTTCTCGCTGCGGCTCGAAATGACAGGCTGGTGGGTGGTCGAAGTCAATGCGTGAATACTGCGGCCCAACGTTCGTAGAAGCGTGGCGCGGTTGCGCCGGAGTGCGGCACCAGAACGGTAGGTGGCCGCCGGCATGGCTGTTGCCTACGCCTCGTGCTACGGTTCGGTCTCAGACATATGGCGAGTGGCGTCGTTTGCCTTGGCGTGGATGGCTTCAGCGAGTGTTTTGTCAACAGTGTGGAGCGCCAACTGAGCAGCGCGAGATTCAGGACACACCGCGACCGGTGTGCACCTCATGCGGTACGGTCGTCTATCTCGATCCGAAGTTGGCGGTGGCGCTCGTGATCGAGCGCGGTGGCCGGTTCCTGCTTGGACGGAGAGGTGAGGGAACACGAGAAGCCGGCAAGTGGGGGTTTCCAGCTGGCTACGTGGATCGCGGCGAAGTCGTCGAGGCGGCCGCCGTCCGCGAGGCGCGCGAGGAGGTCGGGCTGGAGGTCGTGCTTGGTCCGCTGCTTGGGTTGCTGTCCACTGAGGGCGAGAGCGTCGTGCTCGCCGTCTTCGCCGCCGAGATCGCCGAAGGTGAGCCGGTGGCCGGCGACGATCTGATCGAGCTCGGGTGGTTCACACCGGATGCCCTGCCTCCGCTCGCCTTCGCGCACGACCAGCACATCCTCACCGCCTGGCACGACTGGCGTGGCGCGGGCGCTCTCCACTCGACCATGCGCTGAATTGTGCGCCGGTGGAGCGCGTCTACCATTAAACAAGAGATGTTTCGCTGCCTGCCCGGCGCCTCGCATTGACCTTCTGGTTGGGTATCACGCCGAACCCGCGTGAGGAAGTGGAGACGACGACGCGATGACCGCGCCACGACCGGCACACGGCACGGTCCTCCCACTTCCGGTGCCGCTGACGAGTCTTGTCGGGCGGGAGCGCGAGGTTGCGCAGGTCGGCGCGCTGCTGGTCCGGCCCGATGTCCGCCTGCTGACCCTCACCGGGCCGGGTGGCGTGGGGAAAACCCGGCTGGCGTTGGCGGCGGCTCTTGCGGTAGATGCCGGCTTCGCCGACGGCCCGCGCTTCGTCCCGCTGTCGGCGCTCTGGGATCACCGCCTCGTCGCCTCCGCCATCGCCCAGGCGCTCGGCGTCCGGGAACCGGGATCGCGACCCTTCACTGAACAGATGCGGGCGACGGCGCGGGAGATGGAGGCACTTCTCCTCGTCGACAACTTCGAGCACCTGTTGACGGCCGCACCACTTCTGACGGAGCTTCTGGCGGCCTGCCCCGGCGTGACGCTCTTGGTCACCAGCCGCGAGCGGCTGCGCTTGTCGGGCGAGTGTGACGTGCCCGTTCTCCCGCTGGCCTACCCTGACCCGGGTCCCGGCCAGTCGCCAGAGGAGGTCGCCGCCGCCCAGGCCGTGCGCTTGTTCGTTGAGCGGGCGCGTGCGGTAGATCCTGACTTCGCCCTGACCAGCGCTAACGCCGCCGCCGTGGCCGCGATCAGCCATCGGCTCGACGGCCTGCCACTGGCGCTGGAACTCGCCGCCGCCCGCAGCCCACACTTGACACCCGCGGCGCTTCTGGCGCGGTTGGCCCATCGCCTCCCCTTACTGACTGGGGGACCGCGAGATGTTCCCGAACGCTTGCGGACGATGCGGGACGCCATCGCCTGGAGCCATGACCTCCTGGCCGCCGACGAGCGGGCCCTCTTCCGCCGCCTCACTGTCTTCGCCGGCGGCTTCACGCTGGACGCCGCGGAGACGGTTGGGGGTAAAAGGGGTAAGTATGCTCCACCCCCTGATGTCCTCGACGGGATCGCCTCGCTCGTCGACAAGAGCCTGCTACGCCGGGTCAACCGAGGTGATGACGCCGAGCCACGGTACGAGATGCTGGTGACGGTGCGCGACTTCGGACTGGAGCTGTTGGACGTCACAGGAGAGGCGGACGACGCCCGGGAGGAGCACGCCGCGCACTACCTGGCACTGGCGGACGCCGCGATTTCCGACAAATCGGTCGAGCAGGCTGGTTTCGACCGGTTGGAGACCGAGCACGCCAACCTCCGGGCGGCGCTCGCCTGGTCCTGCGCGGGAGGATCGCCCAGGATAGCGCTCCGGCTGGCGGCGCGCATGGGGCGCTTCTGGCTCCGCCGTGGCTACCAGCGTGAGGGACGGGATTGGCTCGAACGCGCGCTCGCCGTCGCGCCCGACCAGGAACCGGCTCTGCGATCGGCGGCCCTGAGCGCGCGGCGAGCTGCTGCGGGACCTCGGCGAACATGTCAGCGCCGACCAAGCCTACACACAGGCCCGCGATCTGGCGCGCGAGACGGGTGACCGCCGAGGGGAAGCGACAGCCTTGGCGGGCCTTGCCGCGCTGTCCGACGACGTGCATGACGATGCCTCGACGAAGGCGCTGAGCGAAGCGAGCGTCGCGATCTGGCGCGAGCTCGGCGACCGGCGCGGCCTCGGGCACGCGCTCCACACCCTGGGGTGGGCCGAGGCGGGGATGGGACACGTTGGGGTCGCCACGGCCCTGTTCCGCGAAGCGTTGGGCCTCGCCCGCGCCGCTGGCGACGACCGTGCGACCGCCCTCGTCCTCGGCAGCCTCGGAGATCTGCTCGCCGAGCAGGGTAAGTTCGTCGCCGCACGGCCTTTCCTGGAGGAGGGCATGACAGTCGCCCGGGCAGCCCTCGACGAACCAGAGATCGCTGAAACCGCGGCCGATCTCGGCTGGTTGGCGGTGGAGTTGGGCGACACCGCGGCGGCGCGCGCGTCATTCACGGAATGCCTGCACCTTCTGCGCGAAACCGGGCGTCGCCGCGTCGCGGTGTTCGCGATCGAGGGGTGCGCGGTGCTTGCGGCCACCGAGGGTGCCCGTGCGCGGGCGACCCGCCTGATGGCCGCCGCCTCCGCGATGCGAGACGACATGGGGGTGCCCGCCGAGCGCGATCCGCGCCTGATCGCCGCCGCTCCCACCTCCGCCCGCCAGGTACTTCGCCAGCCGGTGAGTCCCGACGCGGACCATGGCCACGTCTGGTCGACGGAGGAAGCCATCCGCGATGCACTCGACGCTGTCACAACGCCGCTGAACCGGGAGGCGATCTGGGCGGAAAACCCCGCGGCGAGTTTCGGGTTGACGCCGCGGGAGGCGGATGTGCTCCACCTGGTCGTAGCCGGGCGGTCGGACCGCGCGATCGCTGACACCCTCTTCATGAGCCGCCGAACCGCCTCCAAGCATGTGTCCTCCATCCTCGCCAAACTCGGAGTGGCCTCCCGGACCGAGGCCGCTGCCCGCGCCGTCCGCGACGAACTCCTCTAATCTCGATCGGCCGGCAGCCGTCGCGTACCGTACCCATTCGGCACCGGACCACAATTACGTACTACGGATGGGTACTTTTCCCGGTGCGATCGCGCCTCCACGAGCGCACGCTGTGTCCATGCCGACGAATGCGGCGCGTGGGTCCAGCGCAAGCGGAGCGCACCGATGCGGCAACTCGTCTATGCCCTGCGGTTCCACGGTGAAGCCCGGCGGATCGGGGTCGACGGCAACGTCCTCGCGATCGCGACCACGGCCACCGGCGGCACGATCCGCTGCCAGATGGGGCTTGCCGGGATCGAGACATCACTGCGGCCGGATCCGCGAGGCGAAGCGGCCTGCGAGGCGGAATTGGTCTTGACCGGAAAGACTATGTTCCAGCAAGCGGGGACCATCGCCTTCGGGACGGCGGGACACCGGCTCCGCTTAAGTACGGTCGGCAGTGGTCACCTCGGTCCTGGGCCGGCGGCCAATCTCCGCCACGGTGCGGCGATCTGGCGGGTCGAGTGGAGCGCGCGGTCGTGGCAGTGATTCTTCAGTTTTCCTCCGGACGTCAACCCGTTTGCCGACGACACCGGGGCACGCTGCGGCTACGGGCAAACCGGGCCGGTCTTCTTCCTGGCTGGCGCGGAACGCACCGTCGAGCGAACCTGCGTCGTCCCGCTGGGCGCACACATCTTCGTGCCGCTGCTGGGGTCGGAGTGCTCGACAGTCGAGCCGCCGCCATTTTTTGGCGAAAACGAGGCCGAGCTGCGCCAATGCGCTACGGACGCGGTCGACATGGCGGAAAGCGCGTTCGACATGACGGCGATGCGGATGGAGGTCGACGGCCAAGTCGTCGACAATCTGTCGGCGTACCGCGCCACCACACCGCTCGTCACCTTGTGGCTCCCCGAAGACAACCTGCTGGGATCGTCCGACCGGGTGACCGATTCGGTGGCCGACGGCTACCAGGTGATGCTGAACCCACTCGCCGAGGGAGAACACGTGGTGACGATCACCATCCCAGGCCCGGAGACCGTCACGATCACGTACCGGCTGACCATCGTCTCGGGCGCGTACGGCGATCCGTCGCCATCGCCAGCAGCGTCGGTGCTGGGGTAGGCAGGGGCGGAGGTCCTTCCGTCTGAGCCGATCTCTCGGAGTGTGGA
>JACDBO010000354.1 GCA_013694885.1 Chloroflexia bacterium
GTGGCGACCGCGTAGTTGACGCCCGCGTCCGTCAACGGTGGCTCGCGCCACGGACCGGCTATCGTCATCGCCAGCTGCTGGGCCTCCATCAGTCCGTCGATGAAGCCGCCGGCGTTGGCCTGGTCGAGCACCGGCTCAGGCATCGCTGGCTGCTGCTGATGGTACATGTCGCGCAGAAAGCTCGCCGTCTCGACGCCACCGGCGTTATTGAGCCCGATGTCGGCGGTGTCGAACGCACCGTTCTCGAACGCGAAGACGTACGAGTCGAAGCCGTAGAAGAACGGCCCCTGGTAGTACTGGGTCAGAATGGGGAACACGAAACCGTAGACATCGCCACTGGTCAGCTCGGTCGCCCGCGCCACGAGATCGTCCCAGGTGGTCGGTGCCTCAGGCACCATGTCGGTGTTGTAGACGAGCGCCAGCGCTTCGGAGAAGAGCGGCACGCCGTAGATCTGACCGTTGACGGTCACGCCCTGAACCGAAGACTGGGAAAGGTCGGCGAAGCCGGCGATCGTGTCCTGCGTCCACGGCTGAGCGATCTGCTGGATGGCGAGTTCACCGATCCAGTCGTGGGCGATCGGGCCGAGCACGTCCGGCCCCTCGCCGGAGGGTGCGGCGAGCGAGAGGCGACTGCGGAAGTCGGCGTCCGGGACCGTGACCAGCTCGACAGTCGTGCCGACGGCCGCTTGATACGCGTCGGCGACGGCGACGAGTCCGTTCCACTCGTTGGGGCTGGTGTCCTGCGAGGAGCGCGTCCAGAAGACCAGCCGCTCGACGCCGGGCCCCTGTGGCGTGTAGCTCGCACTGGCGGCCGGGCTGGCGCTTGGGCTGGGACTCGCCACCGGGCTGGGCGTGGATTGTTTGGCGGCCACGGAGGTTGCCCGCGAGGCGAGCATCGTCGCCAGGGCGGATGCACCGATCCCGAGCCCGGCCGCGCGGCGCAGTGCGGCACGGCGGCTCACCTTCCCATGCAGGATCTCGTCGAGGAACTCTACCGTCGGTCGGTCTGGCTGCATTGCTTCCTCCTGTCGCGCGGGCACCGGGCCCGCTCGTTCGCTCAACTGTTATCCGGTTACGCCGCGTAATATACCCGGTTCTCGACACGATTCAATATCTCGCGTCATGTTTCTCAACCGCCTGACATCGAGTGCCGGCGCTGATGGCGCCGCGTGACGTCAGTCGATATGGCGCACGGGAGTGCGGAACCAGAGATAGGGAACGTAGGCGAGGATGAGCAGACCGTTGATCGCCAACGCACCCTGCACGCCCACAAAATCGGCCAGAAAGCCGGCTTCGAGCCCGCCGATCGGGGTGAGACCCCAGAGCATCGTGTAGACGGAGAGCACGCGGCCCCGATACTCTTCATCGACGAGCGACTGCACTAGCGTGTCGTTCATCGTCGCATAGGTCGAGGTCACCAGCCCCAGCAGCAGGATCAGACCGAGCGATAGGTAGAGGTTGCTCGACAGTGCGAAGGCGATCAGCACGGTGGCGAAGCAGGCGACGCCGCCGACGACGATTCGCCCGCGATAGCGAGTTCGGGAGAAGACGGCGACGAGCATCGTGCCGCTCAGGGCGCCGATACCGTTCGCGCCCAGGAGCAGACCGAGACCGCGTTCTCCCAGTCCGAGCACATCGCGGGCGATGGCCGGCGCCATCGTGAAGTAGCTGATGCCCAGCGCCAACGGCACGATATCAACGGAGAGCAGTCCACGGATCGTCGGCGTTCGCCAGATGTACCGATACCCATGGAGGAGATTCGCCAGGGGGCTTTCTCGATCCCGCACCACCGGCGCCGCCCGCACCACTGTGAGGGTCAGCAAGACGAGGACAAAGGGCACGTAGGCCGCGGCCGTAAAGAAGAACGGCAAGGCCAGTCCGGCCGACGCGGCGATGAACCCGCCGATCACCGGACCGAGGATGCGGGAACCGTTGAAGGCTGCCGCGGTGAGGGCAACCGCGCTCTGCAGACGCGCGCGCGGCACCAGCGACAGCACCAGCGAGAGCCGGGCCGGCCAGTCGAATCCAGATGCCGACCCCGCCACGATGGCGGCGACCACCAAATGCCAGTACCGCACCTCGCCGGTGGCGACGAGGATTCCCACCGCCAGCACGACGGTGAGGTTGATGATCTGGACGACGAGCAGCACGCGGCGGCGATCGATTCGGTCGAGGACCGCGCCAGCGATGGGCGCCGCAATCAGGATCGGCGCGGCCTGGGCGAAGCTGATCAAACCGAGCTTGAACTCGTCGTTCGTGAGTTCGTAGACGAGATATCCAATGACCGTGATGCGCACCCACAGACCGGTCATGCTGAGCGCGAGTGCCGGCCAGAAGCGCCCAAAGGCGGGACTTCTGAGCGCGCTCAGTGCACCGGTCGGCTCTTCGACCGGAGACGGCGCTTGCTCGTTCGCCGTCATTACTGTCCCATCCGTCTCGTCGTGACCAGGAACCATATTCGCCTCGGTCGGTATTCACGTGCGGCGGCGCTGTTGCGCGATACTTGCGACGTGGAACCGTGGCGCCTCACGGGTCGCGCGCATGATACGAGGACGGTCCCCAGTGCGCGAAGCGGCACATGAGCGCATTCCGGATTCGGGAAAGGTCGATCGAGCAATGTCCGTCGGCACTCGACACTGCACGACCACTTCGCGCCGCCCTGGGCGGAAACGGTGCGGGCATGGGCCGCAGGTTGTCGACATCGCCGTGGTGCTGGTCATGCTGGGAGCACCGTGGCTGACGGGGGTTGTCGCGGCTGGCGCGACCGCGACGCCGCCGGAACAGCCAGCAACGGGTCCAGGCGGCGCCGATTATCGCTACGCCGCCGTAGAGCGAATGCGAGCTGGTACGGCCCCCGGCGGCGCCTCCATCTTCAGGCCCGCCCAACCCACGGCGATTCCCACGGCGGACGCGACTGACGCCCTGCCGCTCGTCATCTTTCTCCACGGATTCATCGCCGTCGATCCTACGCTCTATCAAGGATGGATCGATCATCTCGTCCGACGCGGCACCGTCGTCATCTATCCAGATTATCAGCCGGCAAATCCGCTGGCGGGATCCCAAGACGCCTTCCTCAGAGACATGATGGCAGGCGTCCGGGCGGCGCTGCGGCGGCTGGACCGGCAGGAGGGAGCACCGATCGCGGTCGTCGGCCATTCCCTCGGGGGCGTCTTGGCCGTCAATTACGCTGCATCCGCCGGCCGAGCTGGCTTCCCAACCCCGGACCTGCTGATGGTGGTTGAACCGGGCGGTTGCGCGACGTGCGGCGCGAGCCGTGATTTTGGCGTCTATCTGCCCGCGGATGCGTCGTTCCCCGATGAACTGACGGTCAGTGTGGTGGTCGGCGAGGACGACACATTGGTGGGCGATTCGGACGCGCGCTGGATTTGGTGTCTCGTCGGACATTTACCCCGGGAGCAACGCGCCTACGTTGAAGTGCAAAGCGACGATCACGGTGAGCCGAACCTGGTAGCCGATCATCTGCTGCCCCAGACAAGTGGGGGCGGCACCATGGACGCACTGGACTGGAACGCTCTGTGGCGCCTTCTCGATCTCCAGCTCGAATGTGCGTCCACCAGTTCGGCGTGCGCGCACGTCTTCGGTAACGGCGATGTCGAGAACATGGGGACGTGGAGCGACGGTGAGCCCGTGCAACCGCTCCGGATAGAATCCTCCGCGGGTGACGCTGGCAATTCGTTGACGTCGCCTCGCTCGGAGGCGTAGGCTCAACCGTTATGGCGACGATCCGCAAGTCTGCTCCTATACCGCCCGGAACGACGCCGCCGTTCGTCGAGCGCCCCGCGATGCCCACGTTCGTCGAGGCTTTTGGAGCGTCCAACCGTGACCAAAGGGATGGCGCGACCGAAGAAAACGGGAGCCATCGCACGTTCACGGTGCTCGTCACCGGCTTGTTCATCGTCTATATGGCGGTCGCGGTTGGCATCTACCTCTGGCGCGGCATCTTCTTCAAGCCGGACATGTGGGCGCTGCTGCTCCTTGTCGGGGCGTTGGTGCTCGGTCGACTGGGACCGTTCCTACGCGACTGGATACCGTTCGTCCTGCTGGTCTTCGGCTACGAATACCTGCGCGGCATCGCCGGCACGATCGTCGCGGACGGACGCGCGATCTGGCGGTTGCCGCGAGAGGCGGTGCCGGAGGTCCACCTCGAAGGGTTGATCCGGTTCGACGAGGTGCTCTTCGGTGGGTCGACGCCGCCGAAGCTGCTTCAAAATTGGCTCTATGTGCGTGGGACGATCCACTGGTACGACTATTTTGCGCTGGTCGTCTACTCGATGCATTTCGTGCTGCCATGCCTCTTCGCGTTCGTGTTATGGCTGACGCACAAATCAAGATTTTGGCAGTTCACGCTCACGTTCTGCTTCATGACGTATGCCGCGTTCGCCTTCTTCCTTCTCTATCCGGCCGCGCCGCCGTGGCTTGCCGAGCAGTGGGGCATCACCGAGGGCATCGGCTGGCCGCCACGCCAGGTCGTCGACGCGATCGCGCCGGACAACTTCGCGGCGTTCGATGCGTTGTCGATCTGGGGCGCGGCCAGTCCGCACCCGGTGGCGGCGATGCCCTCGCTCCATGCCAGTTTCCCGTGGCTGGTGATGATGTTCGCGGTCAAGTACTTTCGGTGGTGGGGCCTGGTCTTCATTCCATACAACCTCGCCCTGTGGTTCAGCGTCGTCTACACGGCGAACCATTGGGTCGTCGACATCCTGGCTGGGATCGCCTGGGCAATCGTCTCCTTCGCGGTGGTCGAGTATGTCTGGTACGCACTCACCGTCAAGGGTGGACCGCCGGTTCCAGCGCCCATGCGAGCGGTTGCCGCGACAGCGTATCGCGTGGCGATCGCGCCGGTAGCGCGGGTCGTGCGGCCGATCTATGACATGCCGGGCCACCTGCGTCGTCGCGCCGGCACGGCGCTGAGAAAGAGCGTCGGTCCACGCGGCCGGCGCTCCTGACCGCTCGCGGTGGACATCGACTCCCTCGTTGAGCGGAACGTGACGATTGCGGCACCGTTCTCCCTCGCCGCGACCTGTGGCCCCGTCGCCTGGGTCGCCCATCGCTCCCCGCGCCACGCCTGGCGTGACGGTACGCTCACGTGGGTCGGCTGGGATGGAGGGCGGGTTGCATGGAGAGCGGTACGGCAATGGTCCACCGATGAAATTGTCATAAAGGGTTCTCTAGTCGAGCAAGACGCCGACGAGGAGTGGGGAAGGAAGGTGCTGGGCAGCGCCCGCATCTTACCGTCGTTCGACGATCAGACCTTGGCCGAGCTTGCCACGCGTTTTGCGGGAATGCGGCCGTACAGCGATGGTTCGCTCTTCGACGGTCTGGTGACCGCGATTGTGGGTCAGAGTATCTCGGTGGCCGCGGCGGCCGTGACGCAGGCGCGTCTGGCGGCGCTCTTCGCACCGGCGGTCTGGATTGACGGGCGGGAGTACCGCCCGCTGCCTCGTTCAGATCAACTCGCTGAGTCCTCGCCAGCACTGGTACGCCGCTCGGGAGTGACGATGCGTCGTGCGGAGGCCCTGGTCCACGCCGGGCGAGCAATGGTTGCCGGGGAACTGCCCGGCGACGAGGACGCGCGACGCGATCCCGCAGCGTGTACAACCGCGCTGCGGGCGTTGCCACTCGTCGGGCGCTGGACGGCGGAATCAGCTCTGCTCTGGGGTGTTGGCGCACCCGATGCGTACCCGACCGGCGATGTCGCGCTCTTACGCGCGGCGCGGCATGCCTACGAGCGGCCCGAGCTGACGATGCGCGAGCTGGATGCGATCGCCGAAGGCTGGACCCCGGCGAGGGGACTCGCCGCGCGCTTGCTGTGGACGGGGCTTTTCGGCGGCGCGGGCGAGACAGAAGATCCGTGACCGGAAACGTCGCGAAGAACGACGACGTTGTGTCCGCTTCGGCCACCCTCCTATACTCGGAGGTCGAAACGGACGGTCGGCGCGTGCCGGCAAGCGAGATCGTCGGGCAAGCGGGAGCTTGCCGGACGCTGGTTGGAGCGTGAGGCGCCGATGCTGCCCATTGACCTCGAAGAGCTGATACGCGCGGTTGGCTACGTCGGCATGTTTGCGATTATCTTCGCGGAGACGGGTCTCCTCTTTGGCTTCTTTCTGCCGGGTGACAGTCTGCTCTTCACCGCCGGCTTCCTGGCCTCACAGGACTACCTGGACATCGTACCGCTGATCGCGATCTGTTTCATCGCGGCGGTCACCGGCGACGCGACCGGATACGCCATCGGCAAGAGCGGCGGCCGTCGACTCTTCCAGAAAGAGGAGTCGCGCTTCTTCAAACCTGAGTTTCTGGTCAAGGCGCAGCTCTTTTTCGAGCGGCACGGCGGGAAGGCAGTGATCCTCGCCCGGTTCCTGCCGATAGTGCGGACATTCGTGCCTATCGTCGCGGGCATGGGCGCCATGCGCTACCCACGGTTTGCCTTGTTCAACGTTGTGGGCGGACTGCTCTGGGCGGTCGGGCTACCGCTTGCCGGATTCTTCCTGGGCGAGACGATCCCCAGTGTGGACCGATATTTGGTGCCGATCATCCTGCTCATCATCGTTGCCTCGATCCTGCCCACCGCCTTCCACGTCTGGAAGGAGAGCGGGGACGACATCAAGGCCTCCGCTCGCGCCCGACTCGCCGCCCGCCGCGAGCGCCGCGCCGCCACCCGCTCGCGGGCGGACTGAGCAAGACAATCGCAATCAAGCTGATTCTGAAGGAGAGAACCGCCCATGGTTACCACTCGAAAGCCTTCAAAGGTGGCGACAATGGTCGCTCATACGCCATATCGTCTTGAGTTGTCGCCAGCCGAGACGCCTTCGGACAATGAGCGCGAACGCTTGCGTCGTTTGTTCGACAGCGTGATGCATCGCCGGGAACGAATCGGTCCCATTGGAATCCGGTCGGATATTTTAGTCCAGGAGGCGCGTGAGGAGGACGGTGGCTGAAGCACGTCGTCCGATCCATTTCGTTATCGATGCTTCCGTTTCTGTCAAATGGCGTCTTCTCGATGAGCATGACGTCATCGCGGCCGACGCGATCCTGAGAGATCTGCTGGCGGACCGCATCAGGTTGCTCGCTCAGGAGCACATTCGCTTCGAGGTTCCCAATGCTTTGCGGCGGGCACAACGGACCGGTCGACTGCCGGCTGTCGAAGCGCGACCAGCGGTTAAGGAGTCCCTCACTTGGGGAATCCAACCCTTTGCGAGTGACGAGCTTGTACTGAGTGCCTTTGACATGTCATCGAATCTCGGCTGCTCGTTCAATGACGGCCTTCACGTCGCATTGGCGCATGCCACGCAATGCCCGCTGACCTACGCCGACGCTCGACTCCGTAACGCGCTTGGCGACCGCTTCCCGCTGGCGATCTGGATTGCTGACTACGAGTCGGCACCGATCGGGCGTTGAAGACGGTGACAAGCAATCGACGATACGCTTCAGAACGCGATGACTCCTGCCAGAGACAAACAGACCATACAAGAGACAGTAGAGTGGTAATATCTGTACGCACTATTTGCATGTTTTTTTGACCCAGGAAGGAGTTGGAGATGGCGACGGTGAGCGTTCGCATCTCCGCGGAAGCGCACACCGCGCTTCGGCAATTGGCCGCGGAGCAACGCAAATCCATCGGTGAAGTGCTCAATGCCGCGGTGGCCGCTTACCAGCGGGAGCAGATTTGGCAGCAGGCCGAGGCCGCATATGCCAGCCTCAGGGCCGATCACGAGGCGTGGGCGGAGTGGCAACGGGAAATCAATCTGTTTGACTCGACGGCGGCGGACGGCCTTGATGCCTTTCCCTACGATTTGGGGACGAAAGGGCCGGATACCAATGCCAGCACAAGGTGAAGTCTGGCTGACCCGGTTTGATCCCGTCGAGGGGCATGAGCAAGGTGGACAACGGCCGGCCCTTATCATTTCGAATGACCGATTCAATCGCTTGCCCAGCGGGCTCTGCATTTTGGTGCCGACCACCACCCGTGACCGCGGGATTCCGTTTCATCTCCGGGTGGAACCGCCTGAAGGAGGGCTTGACCGCGACTCCTTCCTGCTGTGCGACCAACCCCGCACGATGTCCACCACGCGCTTGCTGCGGCGCCTCGGTGTGGTAGACGAGGAAATCGTGCGCGCAGCGCAGCGACTCATCGGCATGTTCATCGACCGATAGGGCGAGGCCACAAAAAGCGCGCGAATCGTTGTATTGCGGATAACCTAAATTGCCCGCAAACTTGGTCTAGATACAAGCCCGCCATCACGGTCTCCTTTCTGCCTCCTCTCCTCCTATGGTCTCCGCATGATGGGCGTCTAGATGACCCAGTCCAGCGCCACATTGAGCAGGATCGTCAACAGTAGCGAAAACAACACCATCAGCAGGAGGCAGCCTGGTGAGCAGCCGTAGACTTGGATGCGGCCGCCGCTGAAGGTGCGCCGTCCGAACAGCCAGCGGCCGAGGCCCGGTCGCTCGATCCAATTCCAAACGCGTCGAAGCGATCGTGGAAGCATCTGTTGCCGCTGGCCACTCCGGTTCCCGGTCATCGCGGTTGAGCTCCGTTCTCTGGTGGACGGTTACACGCGGCGGCGCGTGGCGTTCGCGATTCGGTCGACAACCGAAGCCGTTTATACTTGATGAAGACTTTCTTGGCCGGCAACGTCGGCCACGTGCCGGCCCGCCAGGAGTTGAGTCCCCACCCGATGGTTTTGCCGCAGACCGCAACGCCGGCCACCACGAACGCGACGCCGGCGGTTCAGACCTTTGCAAGGTCGCGCGTTGGCGATGTCTTCATCCAGCTTCTCGTCTTCTTCGGCGGGGTGACCAGCGTCGGCACCGAGATCGCGGCCTCGCGGCTTGTCGCGCCGTACTTCGGCAGCTCGACGTTCATCTGGGCCAACCTGATCGGACTGACCTTGACCTACCTCTCGCTCGGCTACTGGTTGGGCGGCAAGGTTGCCGACCGGTATCCGCGCGCCTGGCTGCTCTACACTCTGACCGCCATCGCCGCTATCTGGGCTGGCTTGATCCCGTACCTTTCACGGCCGATCCTGAGCGCTTCGCTGCGGGCGTTTGACCAGCTTGCGGTCGGGGCGTTCTACGGTTCGCTGGTCGGGGTGCTGCTCCTCTTCCTCGTCCCGATCACGCTGCTGGGTTTCGTCACGCCCTACGCTATCCGCCTGCGCCTCGCCGACGTTCACCGGGCCGGCAATGTGGCCGGCAATACCTACGCCCTTTCGACCGTTGGCTCAATCCTTGGAAGTTTTCTGCCGGTGCTGGTACTCATCCCTTGGATCGGCACGACACGCACCTTTCTGGTGCTTGCGCTGCTCCTGCTTGTTCCATCCCTTCTCGGGCTGATCCGGCTACGCGCGGTGCCGCAGGCGACGATCGCGGCGGCGCTGGGTGTGGCGTTGGCGATGCTGCCGCTAGTGGCGGACTTCAGTGTGGTGCGACCCGCTGAGCGCGGCCGGCTCGTCTATGAGACGGAGTCCGCCGAGAACTACATCCAGGTCCTCGAAGAGGACGGTCGGATGCTCCTCGCGCTCAACGACGGGCACGCCATCCACTCGATCTACGACCCGGACGAGCTGCTCACCGGCGGGCCGTGGGACTACTTTATGGTCGGTCCGCTCTTCAACCAGGGCGCCGGTGTTGCGTCGGTCGACCGCGCCCTGCTGATCGGTCTCGCCGGCGGCACCGTGGCCCATCAACTCACCGCCGCCTACGGTCCGATCCCGATTGACGGCGTCGAGATCGACCCGGAGATCGTGCGCGTCGGGCGCGACTACTTCGCGATGGACGAGGCGCACTTGCCGAACCTCAACGCGGTCGTCGCCGATGGCCGCTACTTCCTGCGCACGACCGAGATGACCTATGATTTGATCGGCGTCGATGCGTACCGCCAGCCATACATTCCGTTCCAGTTGACGACGAAGGAGTTCTTCGGGGAAGTATCGAACCAGCTCTCGCCTGAGGGCGTGGCCGTGATCAACGCCGGCAAGACCGACACCGACTTTCGCCTCGTGGACGTTATTGCCTCAACGATGAAGAGCGTTTTTCCCAACGTCTATTTGATCGACGTCGACCGCTTCGACAACACAATCATCGTCGGCACGAAGACTCCCGCGGACCTTAATACCTTCGCTCAATCGGTGGAGGGACTGCCGGACGGATCGGTGCTGCGCCGGGTGGGTGAAAGCAGCCTGGCCAGCGGCAACATCCGCGAGCAGACCACGTCGGAGACGGTGTTCACTGACGATCACGCCCCGGTCGAGCGTGTGGTCGACCAGATCATCCTCGACGCCGCGCGGGAGGAGTCCAACCCGTGATACCCGCTCCCACACTCGCGGTGACGCCCGTTCGGAGCGCGCTGCTCGATGCGTTCTCTAACGTGAGGCATGGACTCACCTACCGCGTGCCGGGCATGGGCGCGGCCGAGGGCAACATCGGTTATGGCGCACCGCGTGACCACGAGGCTGCCTGGGTGATGCGCCAACACTGGTGTACGGTGATTGGGCTCGACCCGCACCGTATCGTCACGATGAGCCAGGTCCACGGCGCCGAGGTACGTCAGGTGACGGCACTCGACGCGGGTCGAGGCGCGACGCCTGACAGCGATTCTGTCGGTCGCGCCGACGCCCTCATCACGGACGTGCCGGGCATCGCCTTGCTCACCCTCCACGCCGACTGCCTGCCGATCCTGCTGGTCGATCCCGCCCGCCCGGCGGTCGCCGCGATCCATGCCGGTTGGCGCGGGACCGTGGCCGGTGTCGCCACCGCCGCCGTGACGGCAATGCGGGAGGCATTCGGGAGCGATCCGCGCGAGCTCCGCGCCTACCTCGGGGCGGCCATTGGGGGGTGCTGCAACGAGGTAGGACCCGAAGTCACGGCGGCCTGGCGGGACCACATGCGCCACCTTGGCCCCCTCGCCGAGGTGGCGGTGAGCCAACCCGGCATCAAAGAGCATTTCGATGGACCGAGCGCCAACGCACTCCTCCTCCAGCATGCCGGACTGATACCTGAGCACATCGACATCGACTGGACCTGCACGCGCTGTCGGGGAGACCGCTGGTTCTCTCACCGCGGTCAGGGCCCCACCACCGGGCGCGAAGGCGCCTTCATCGGTCTCGCGGAGGAGCGCGACTGAGATGGCGATCGACGTGTCCCTGCCCACGCTCTCCGAACGACTGGCCGCCGTGAGCGCGCGTGTCGCCGAGGCGGCGGCGGACGCTGGGCGCTCGCCAGCGGAGGTCATGATCGTCGCGGTTTCGAAGACGGTGTCACGCGCCGCAGTGGACGAGGTCCATGCGTTGGGTCTTCGCCATTTCGGCGAGAATCGCGTGCAAGAGGCACGTGGCAAGTTCGCTGATCCACCGCTGCGGGGTGCAACGCTGTCTCTGATCGGGCAGCTCCAGAGCAACAAGGCGCGCGCCGCCGTGCACCTCTTCGACCGGATCGAGTCGGTCGACCGGCCGTCTCTGATCGAGGCGCTTGCGCGCGCGACCGCGAGCGTGGACCAACCACTTTCCGTGTTGCTTCAGGTGAACATCGCCGCTGAGGGCCAAAAAGCCGGGTGCGCCGCTGAGGAAGCGCTCTCGCTGGCGAGGTCAATCGTGGCCCGCCCCGGTCTCCGGCTCGACGGGTTGATGACGATCGCTCCGCTCGTGGTGGAAGCCGAGGAGGCGCGACCGATCTTCTGCGCCCTGCGTCTGCTTCGCGACCGGCTCCGCGAGCAACTGCCGAACCATGAGTTAGCGACCCTCTCGATGGGGATGAGCAACGACTTCCCGGTCGCGATCGCCGAGGGAGCCACCCACGTCCGCATCGGCCGCGCCATTTTCGGCGAGCGCCAGGAGCACCGTGGTCATGGCTGATCGCGCCCCGGCGCCGTTGTCGCCACTTACGGTGCAGAGTCTGGGCAGCGGCAGCTCGGGAAATGCGCTGCTCGTCGAGTACGGCGCGACGGCGGTGCTCGTCGATTGTGGAGTCGGCATCCGTGAGCTCGGCACGGTCGCGCGCCACTACGGGCGGGCGCTGGACAGTCTGGATGCCGTACTTGTGACGCACGAACACGTCGACCACATTCGGTCCTTGGGTCGCGTGACCGATGGGGCGACGCCGGTCGTGGCCTCCGCCGGCACGGCGAAAATGGCCGGGATACGGGCCGAGCGGCACGTCCTGGCGGTGCCGGATCGCCCGGTGAGCGTCGGCGCGTTGACCGTTTGGACCCTTCCCGTACGGCACGACGCTCTGGACCCCTGCGGCTTCTTCATCGAGACACCCGGCGGCAATCTCACCGTGCTGACCGACCTCGGCTGCTGGCGGGACAATCTCGCCGATGCCCTGCGTCACAGCGACCTGATCGTGCTTGAAGCCAACCATGATCTGGAGATGCTCCATCGCGGCCCGTATCCACCCCATCTCAAGCGCCGGGTTGCCTCCGACGTCGGACAC
>JACDBO010000363.1 GCA_013694885.1 Chloroflexia bacterium
AGCGGGTCTCGAGCACCTTCGCCCCCGAACGATCCATGCTCACCCGCTGGGCCTTGATCGACTCCGCCCCTGACCGCTCCATCGTCACTTGGTCGGCGTCAAGGTCGCCCGCGTCCTGCCGGAGGAGCTCCCGAGCGGGCATCGGCGTCTTGGTCGTGTCGGACTTGACCACCGCCGTTGGTTCCTCCTCTGGCGCGGCATCCTCGCCGGTTCTGCGGTCCTCGGGTTCTCGCTGACTGGTCACCGCGTTCTCTCCCTGGCTCACGCACACGCATGGCGTGGCGACGAAGCCGTTTCGGCGTCGGGCGGATTGTAGCAGCAGCAGCGCCTGGCACCGGCGCCGCCACGCGCAACATCGCACCGGCCGCGCCTGGCCATCCGCCTTTTGGCGGAGAGGGCGGGTAGCCCAAAGTCCTGGGCTCGACCAAGCCGGCCAGCGGATGCGGTGCCCGCGCCGAAGAGCTACAACAAGACGAGAGGAGCGGGTCGGAGGCAAACAGGGACACGCCATCGGAGTTTACCTCGATCACGCAGAGCCGAAATGTTCAGGTGCCTGAACGAGCGGGAGGCGACAGGTGTCATGGTGAGTTGCAGGGTCGATACCGGATCAACCCCCAGCCAGCCCTATGCAGGGGTGCGCGATCCCAGCCGGGGTGGCGGAAAAGCTTTGCCACGAGGGGGCTTGCACCGGTTCGATATGATAGGTCTTGGGACCAAAACTGAGCGTGTTCCTGGGATAGGTTCGGAGCCGACGTTGATGCAAAATTGTTCGCAGGTGCGCCCATCGGCCCTGGGCGTGTTTGCGCTGCGCCGTTCGTGGGCTATGCTCGCTTTGGTGCGAGAAGTCGTCATCATTTTCGCCGCGGTGCTGCTCTACTTCGCGGTCCGCGGTCTCGTCGACGCCCGCGTGGTCGATGCGTATAGCAACGCCCGCTCGGTGATCCGATTTGAGCAGTGGCTCGGCATCTTCCACGAACCAGCGATGCAGCGGCTGGTCGTATCGCACGACGCATTGATCGCGGCCGCCAACTGGGTCTACATCTGGGGTCACTGGCCAGTGATCGGTCTGACGCTCGTCTGGCTCCACGCGCGGCATCACGATGTCTATTCGCGGTTCCGCAACGCGATACTCATCTCCGGCGCGATCGGGTTGATCATCTTCGTCACGTTCCCCATGGCGCCGCCGCGCTTCATGACCGACTTCGGTTTCTGGGATAGTGTCACCGCCCGCTCGAATAGCTACCGTGTCCTCCAGCCACCGTCGCTGGTCAACAAGTACGCGGCGATGCCCAGTCTTCACTTCGGCTGGAACCTGCTCATGGGGATCGCCTGGGCGAGCTACGCGACCACGCGCGCCGGTCGCGTCTTCGGTTGGCTGATGCCGATCGCGATGCTCCTCGCCATCGTCGTTACCGCCAACCACTACTTCCTGGACGGCGTCGCTGGCGGCGCACTCGCCCTCGTGGGACTGGCGACCGCCGGCGTGGTGACCGCCCGGTCGCGGGCCGACGTGGCTCGTCCGCCGCTCACGGTGACCGCGCGGCCAGTCCAACAAGCCTGATCCGCGCGGAGCGGACTGATAAACTCCACGGACCCGACCGGCGGCCCTTGCCTCCGGTCGAGGTTGCGTCCTCCCGTCTTTCGTGAGGGACACCGCGTGCACACAACGATCCATCCGCGGTTGCCGGTCGCCCGTCCGTTGGTCATCGCCCACCGTGCCGGCAACGACCTGGCGACCGCGCGACGCGCCGAAGCGCTCGGCGCCGACCTCGTCGAAGTCGATGTCTGGTCGTACCGGCAGCGCATCGAGCTGCGCCACGTCAAGACGATGGGTCCGCTCCCACTCCTCTGGGACCGGTGGACGCTCCAACCCGGTTGGCGCCACCGGTTCGTCCTGTCGGAGCTGCTTGCGGGCACGAAGGTCGACACCAGGCTGCTGCTCGACCTCAAGGGGAAGGACACGAGTCTCGCCGAGCACGTCGTCGCGACCATCCGCGGCGGGCAACCAGCGCGCCAGATTATCCTGTGCGGCCGCAACTGGGCTCAGCTCGACCCTGTGGCCGCCGACGAGGAGCTGACGATTTTCTACTCGGTCGGGAGCGATGACGAGCTGCGCGCGGTCTGGGCAAAGTTGGCGCGCACCGCCCATCCAGCAGTCTCGATCCATGCCCGGTACCTGACGCCGCGGCTCACCCAGCGCTTCCACGACGCGCGGACGACTGTGATCTCCTGGCCGATCAACGACATCGCCCTCGCGCGACACCTCTTCGACCTGGGCGTCGACGGCTTCACCACGGACAACATCCCGCTTCTGGAGCGGATCGCCCGCGACCGCGTCCGGTGGCTCACCGACCCGAACCCCAGCGACCAGACGCACGCGCCACACAGGGACACAACCCCGGTGCCCGCTGAGGATTGATCACCATGACCGATTCCCGACTCCGAAACGTCGGCATACTGATTTTCGACGAGGTCGAAGTCCTCGACTTCTGTGGTCCCTTCGAGGTCTTCTCGATTGCGCGCGCGCCGGGCGCGACCGGCGACGAAGGCGGCCTCTTCCGGGCCCTCACCATTGCCGAGCGGGCCGAGACCATCCGCTGCCGGGGTGGTCTACTCGTCCAACCGCACCACACCGTCGACGACCACCCGGACCTCGATGTGCTCCTCGTCCCAGGTGGCCAGGGCACACGGCGTGAGCGCGAAAACCCGCGCCTACTGCGATGGATCGCCGAGCAGGATCAGCGCACGGAGATCACCGCCAGCGTCTGTACGGGTTCCTTGCTGCTCGCCGCCGCCGAACTCCTCGCCGGTCACCGCGCGACCACCCACTGGGCGGCCATCGACTTGCAGCGTACGTACCACCCGGATATCGAAACGGTCGACGACGAGCGTTTCGTCGACGAGGGTCACCTCGTCACCTCGGCCGGTGTCTCCGCTGGTATCGACATGGCGCTCCACCTCGTCGCCCGCCTCCACGGGCCCGATGTCGCCGGTACCACCGCCCGTCAAATGGAATACTCCTGGGATGGCTAGCGGCGCTCGTCGCCTAGCCGCGGCCGGTGTTTGGGGATTTCCATGATTCCTGCACGGCGAATCGCGGTGTAGCCACCGGGTTGACGGTGCGTTAATCCTTCTTCGGAGTGCGGGGAGTGTGGCCGTTCGGGCCGACAACGTCGCGATTTGACTTCTCGAACAATACCGGTGAGGAAGCAGGCAGGGACGGTGCGGATTCATCT
>JACDBO010000367.1 GCA_013694885.1 Chloroflexia bacterium
GCCGTGACGCCCTCCCTGAGTCGAGGACTCAACGCTCTCGGCCCTCGAACCTCGGCCCTCGCCGGTCTAGGCGGCGACCGGGTGCTGACCCAGACCGGCCGGGGGATGCGCGCCGCGCACCACACCGGCGATCGCGACGAGCGTCAGGATGTACGGAAGCGCCAACAGGAGGTCTGTCGAGATCGGAAAATCGGGTTGCGCCTGCGCCTGGAGCTGGATCGCCTGGGCACCGCCGAACAGCAGCGTCGCGCCGAGCGCGCCGAAGGGTGTCCATCCGCCGAAGATGACCGCCGCCAGGGCGATGAAACCGCGCCCGGCGGTCATGTCCAATGTGAAGTAGGAGAGGTCGCCGATCGAGAGGAAGGCGCCGCCGAGTCCCGCCAGCAGCCCACTGCCGATGACGCACGCGTAGCGATAGCGATTGACATTGATCCCGACACTCTCCGCCGCCTGCGGATGCTCACCCGCCGCGAGGATGCGCAGCCCCGGCTTGGTGCGAAACAGCGCAACGTGGATCAGCGGAACGAGGACAAACGCCAGCGGCAGGAGAACATTGATCCCGCGGGCGATATCCGGCAGGCCGCTGACCGATTCGCTGCCGCCCGCCTTGCCCCAGATGCGCTGGACGAGAAACGCGGTCAGCCCCGCGCCGATCAAGTTGACGGCCGTGCCCGCCACGATCTGGTCTCCCCGGAAACTGATGCACCAGACGGCGTGGATCGTGGCGGCGACCCCCGCGGCGGCCAACCCGACCAGCAGGCCCAACCACGGGTTGCCGATCCACCAGGTACCGGCAACGGCGAAAAAGGCGCCGACGAGCATCATCCCCTCCAGGGCGATGTTCATCACCCCGGAGCGCTCAGAGAGCAGCCCACCCATCGCCGCGAAGAGCAGCGGCGTCGCGAACCGCAGTGTCGCCGTCAGCAGCGCGAGCGTGAAAAAATCGCCCAAGTTCGTTCCCCCAATAAGCTCAAACAGACGGCGGCCCGGTTCGGTGCTCGATCTCCGGCTCCATCCCGACGGCAGCGACCTCGCCACCCGGCGCGCCGCGACGTTGCTGCCCAAGCAGACGCATCCGGACGAACGGCACCCGGTTGATGACCGCGAACCCGGCGACGGCGAGGATCACCAGTCCCTGCAACACCTGCACGATCTCGGCGGAGACGCCGGCATCGGCCTGCATCGACGGCGCGCCGCTGGCCATCGCCCCGAACAGCAACCCGGAGAAAATCACCGCAACCGGGTGGTTCCGGCCGACCAGCCCGACGGCGATCGCCGTAAAGCCGTACCCCGGCGCGATCGCGTAGTGCCGGCCGTGCAGCCCGAGCGACTCCCCCGCGCCAGCGAGTCCCGCCAATATCCCGGAGACCGCCATCGCCACCGTGATCGTCTGCCCCCAGTTGATCCCGCCATAGGCCGCGGCTCCCCGCGAGAGACCCACGGTGCGCAGGCTGAAGCCGAACGTGGTGCGGAACAACAGGTACCACAGCACCACCGCACCGATCAGCGCGACAAAGATGCCGGCGTGTAGGCGCGTCCCATCCAGAAAACGCGGCAACCGGGCCGCTGCCGCTACCCGCTCAGTCGCCTGGAGGTCGGCCTGCACCGGCAGCGTACCTTCACCGCTCTGGACGAGGAAGGAGATCAGGCGGTACGCCAGGTAATTGAGCATAATCGTCGAGATCACTTCGTGGGCACCGGCCGTGGCCTTCAGAGCGCCGGCAATGGCGGCCCACAGCCCACCGGCGACCATCGCCGCGAGCAGCGCCAGCGGTACGTAGATCACCCCCGGCAGGCCAAGGTCGAGCGCACCGACGATGCCCGCCGCGAAACCGCCGATGACGAGTTGCCCTTCGATCCCGATGTTGAACATCCCGGCTCGCGCGGCGACCGCAAAGGCCAGCCCGCCGAGGATCAGGGGCGCCGAGTAGACCAGTGTCTCGGCGATCGCGCGCCGGCCATTGACCGCGCCGTTGACCAGCGCCAGATAGGCGTCGGCAGCGCTGTTGCCGGATATCCAGATCACGACCGCGCCGGCGAGCAGCGCCACCCCCACGGCCGCAACCGAGCCGAGCGCCTGGAGCAGCGTGCCGCTCCTAATCCACGCCGGTATGCTGCTCATCGCCCGTGCGCCCTCCCATGTGCAGGCCGAGCTCCGTGCGCGAGACCTTGCCGTTCTCGAACTCGCCGGTGATCCGTCCCTGAAAGAGCACCAGGATGCGGTCGCTCAGGTCCAGAATCTCGTCCAGCTCGAACGAGATCAGCAGCACGCCCTTGCCGGCGTCGCGGGCGGTGATGAGTTGTTGGTGGACAAACTCGATGGCGCCGACATCGAGTCCGCGCGTCGGCTGGATCGCCAGCAGCACGTCGGGATCGCGCTGCAACTCGCGGGCGATGATCAGCTTTTGCTGGTTGCCGCCCGAGAGCGTCCGCGCGAACACATCGGCCGATGGCGCCCGCACATCGAACGCGTCCATCAGCTCCCCGGTTATCGTCCGGCATTGGGCGCCGTCAACGTGACCACCGCGGACAAACGGCTCGCGTTCGGTGTTGCCCAGCAGCACGTTCTCCCACAGCGAGAAGTCGAGCACCAACCCGCGACCATGCCGGTCTTCTGGGATGTAGGAGAGACCGGCGTCGCGGAAGCCGTTCGGGTCGCGCCCGGTCACGTCCTTGCCGTGGAGCGTCACGGTGCCGTGGTCGGGCTCGTGCATCCCAGCTAGCACCTCCACCAGTTCGCTCTGACCGTTGCCCTCGACCCCGCAGACTC
>JACDBO010000402.1 GCA_013694885.1 Chloroflexia bacterium
CGGACGGCCAGGCGCTAACCCGCGCTGGCGCCCAAGCCGGCGACCTGATCGCCGTCAGCGGCACCCTCGGCGCCTCGGCGGCCGGTTTGCGCCTGCTCACCGCGAACGGCGCGGCGCACGGTGCCGCCACCGCCGACTTCCTCATCGCCGCCCACCTTCGTCCCCAACCCCGCCTGGCCCTAGGCCGCCTGCTAGTCGTCCACGGCGCGACGGCGGCGATGGACCTCAGTGATGGCCTCTTCGGAGACCTGCCGAAGCTGCTCGGTGCGAGCGGGGCCACCGGGCGCATTGATGCGCGAACCATCCCGGTCGCCTCGTCCGTGCGCGCGCACTTCCCGCTCGATTGGCTCGAACTTGCCACCCGCGGCGGCGAGGATTACGAGCTGCTCTTCACCATACCTGGGCCTCGCTGGTTTGCACTGAGCCGTGCGGCCAGCGAGATCGGCGCCACCCTGACCACCATCGGCGCCGTCACCACCCCGGCCCCATCCACACCGCTCCTGACGGTCGTCGGCCTGGACGGACGGACAGCGCCGATCGACGCCCAGGCATTCGACCACTTCGGTGGAGAAGACTCCAGTTCCAGCGCTTGACAGCCAGCGCGCGGGCTGCCTACCCTCATTCCGACTTATTTGGTCGGATTAACTGTCACATCTCCTAGCCTGTCATTTCGAGCCGCGGCGAGAAATCTCTCGTTGCGCCAAAGCCACTGCCCGTGCAGAAGCGATCTCGTACCGCTCGGAATGACGACTCGTGAGAGATTCGGAGCAATAAGCAACGACGGCGCAAAGCAAGGAGTCAACGCGGTGATGAGCGGAATTGAGGCCACCATGCAGGCACCAGCGACGATGTCTGAAACATCGGAGGCGGTGCTAATGGCGATTCAACAGCGGCGCAGCATCGGCCGGACGACGACGGGGGTGCCGCCACGTTCGCTGATCGAGCAAATGCTGGAGGCTGCGCGGTGGGCGCCAACCCACCATCAGACCGAGCCGTGGCGGTTTTTCGTGCTCCAGGGTGCCGCGCGGGAAGCGCTCGGCGCCGTGATGGGCGAGCTCGCCGCCGACGGCATCGGCGACGTTGCGGAACGACAGGTCGCGCACGCACGGGCGGCCGCCAAACCGCTCCGGGCACCGTATGTGATCGCGGTGGCCGTCGAGCCCTCCGAGGCGCCGAACGTGTTCGAGGTTGAGGAGATCGCGGCGACCGCCGCCGCAACCCAAAACATGCTGCTCGCCGCCCACGCGCTGGGTCTCGCCGCCATGTGGCGAACCGGCGCGGTGGCCTACGAGCCGGCGATCCGCGAGTTCTTCGGCCTCTCCGGTCGCGCCACCGTGCTCGGATTCGTCTACGTCGGCTTCCCCGCCATGCCATCGCCCGTGCGCCAGCGGCGGCCGCTCGACGCCGTGGTCACGTGGCTGGGCGATGACGTCATGCCCGAACCGACCGCGCACGCTTGACACTGTGGAATGGGCCGCGCTAGGGTTGGACCAATTCCGATCATTTTGGTCGGAATTGGCGCGATCGGAGTGGCCGTCGATATCCGCACGGCCGCACGAGTAAGGAGAAGGGACACAATGTCGGGGGCAGGACGACATGAGAATCGGCCGACAAGCAGTGCCGCACGGACCGATGGGCTCACGCGGCGAACGCTGGTGCGGAGGGCCACCGCGGGTTCGGCCGGAGTCGGTCTCGCGCTGGCGGCAGGGCGGCTCGCGGCGCAGACACCGGAAGCCACTCCTTCGCCAGCGACAGATGCCAGTCCCGCGGCGAGTCCAGCGATGCTCGGCGCGAGCGGAGAACTGGTCACCTACTCGGGCCGCAATGAGGAGTTGATCGGCCCGGCCATCGAGATGTGCCAGCAAACGACCGGCGTCACCGCGGAGGTCCGCTACGGGCAGACCGCGGAGTTGGCGGCGACGATCCTCGAAGAGGGGGACAACTCACCGGCGAGTCTCTACATCGCCCAGGACGCCGGCGCCCTCGGCCAACTCGCCCAGGAGGGCCGGCTCGCCGCTCTGCCGGACGATTTACTCGACCGCGTCGATGAGCGCTTTCGCTCGCCCGACGGCGTCTGGATCGGCGTCGCCGGCCGCGCCCGCGTCCTCGTCTACAACACGGAGCTCCTGCAATCGTCGGACCTACCGCAATCCGTGCTCGACCTCACCGATCCATCCTGGGCCGGGCGTGTCGGCTGGGCGCCGGAGAACGGCTCGTTTCAGTCATTCATCACCGCGATGCGTCAGGTCTCGGGTGAAGATGAAACCCGCGCCTGGCTGGAAGAGATGCTGGCCAACGAGCCGGTCGTCTTCGAGGGCAACGGGCCGATCGTCCGCGCGGTTGCCGCTGGCGAGATCCCGGTCGGACTCGTCAATCACTACTACAAGTACGAGATCCAGGCCGAAGAGGGACGGGAACTGCCGGTCGAGAATCACTTCTTCCCGAACGGCGATGTCGGCTCCCTCGTCAATGTCGCGGGTGCGGCGATCCTCGCCGACTCGCCGGACCAGGAACAGGCGCTGGCGATGATCGACTGCTTCCTGACGGCCGATCTCCAGCGCTACTTCGCCGAGACGACCTTCGAGTACCCGCTCCTTGACGGCGTCCCGCCCGCGGCCGAGCTGTTGCCACTGGACGAGATCGCCAGCCCGGACCTCGACCTCTCCAACCTCGCCGACCTCCAGGGCACACTCGAACTCCTCACCGAAGTCGGCGCGCTGTAGTCCGGCCTGCGAGGCTACTGGTTTTTGTAGGGGCAGACCCGTGTGTCTGCCCTCGCACAGACAGGCAGGAAGCGAACAGAACCACACTGGTCCGCAGCATCGTCACTGAGCGTCGACCGGCGGGCGGACACACGGGTCCGCCCCTACCAGGTCACCATCCCTGAAGACCGGAAGAGAGTCACACACGGATGGCAACCACCGGATCACAACCCTCGCCAACCGACCTGCTCCCGCTCAGCGGTCGGGGCACGCTCGGCGTGGGATTCCCCGCACGTTGGCGACGTGGCCGGCGGCTGCCGCCGTTCGTGATCTGGGCGCCGGCGTTGATCGTCGTGCTCCTGATGGCGATGCCGCTGGTCTACCTGGTGCTGCGGGCCTCGGAGGCTGGATCGGACGTCTGGCGGCTCGTCTTCCGTGAACGCACGGCCACCGTCTTCCGCAACACGGCTTGGCTGGCCGCCACCGTCGCCACCGCCAGCGCTATCATCGCCGTCCCGCTCGCCTGGCTGACCACGCGGACCGACCTGCCGCTGCGCCGCTTCTGGGCCACGGTGGCGACGCTCCCGCTCGTGATCCCGTCCTACGTCGGTGCGTTGACGATCATCGCGGCACTCGGTCCGCGCGGATTGGTGCAAGAATCCCTCGCCGGGCCGCTCGGTATCGAACGGCTCCCCTCGATCTACGGCTTCCCCGGCGCCTGGCTGACCTTGACGCTTTTCACCTTTCCGTATGTCTTCCTGAGCGTGCGCACCGCACTCGTCGGTCTGGACCCGGCCCTGGAGGAGGCGTCTCGCTGTTTGGGACGTGGCTCGTGGCGCACCTTTTTTGGCTGCGTACTGCCGCAGCTCCGACCCGCGATCGCGACCGGGGCGCTGCTCTCGGCGCTCTACACCATCTCCGACTTCGGTGTGGTCACCCTGCTGCGCTACGACGTCTTCACGCGCGCGGTCTACGTCCAGTACCGATCCTCGTTCGATCGATCTCTGGCGGCGGCGCTGGCGTTGCTCCTGGTGCTCTTCGCGATCGTGCTGCTGCTTGCCGAAGCCGCGATCCGCGGTCGGTCCGTCTACCATCGGAGCGGCGCGGGTACAGCGCGGCGCCAGCGCGCGATCCACCTCGGTCGCTGGCGTTGGCCCGCGCTGGCATTCTGCGGCGCGGTCCTGGCGTTGTCGCTGCTCCTACCCTTGGCCGTGCTGCTCTACTGGCTGGCGCGCGGCCTCTCCGGCGGCGCCGGTGCCGATCGGCTCTGGTCGAGCATCTCGCATTCGATCACCGCGGGGGGATTGGCGGCGCTGGCCGCCGCCATTGCCGCGCTCCCGGTGGCCGTGTTGGCGGTGCGCTTTCGCGGTCGGCTGAGCGCCGCGATGGAGCGCGCCACCTATCTCGGCTACGCCCTGCCCGGTATCGTCATCGCCCTCGCATTCGTTTTCGTCGGCGCCAACTACCTGACACCCCTCTACCAGACGCTCGGACTCCTCATCGTCGCCTACGTCGTCCGCTTCCTGCCGCAGGCGGTGGGCGCCGAGCGACTCTCACTGTTGCAGGTCAGTCCGCGGTTGGAGGAAGCGGCCCGGACCCTCGGCCGGTCGTCGCTCGGCGCCATCGTGGCGGTGACCCTGCCGCTGGCGCGGCCGGGGATGCTGGCCGGTGCCGCCCTCGTCTTCCTGACCGTGATGAAGGAATTGCCGATCACGTTGCTGCTGAGTCCCATCGGTTTCGACACCCTGGCCACCGACATCTGGTCGGCCACCGGCAGCGGCTCCTTCGCCGAAGCTGCCGTCCCGGCCCTCACCTTGATCGCCATCTCCGCGCTCCCCACCGTGCTGGCGAGCGTTCGCGGCGGACGTTCCATCGACCGCCCAGCACTCCCCTCCGCACCCGCAATGCGTCAGTAGGGGCGGATGGAATCCGCCCGACCCTCAAAAACTGCCCAGTGATTCCGCGGACGACCGATTGTTCTCGACGGCGCTAGACTTGACGCATGATCGCTGAATCCCTCGCCCCCACCGAACCCACCGATGTCGCCGCCGCTCCGCCAGGTGCCCACCTGCCGGATGGCAAGGACCACCCGTTCCAGGACATAGCGGTCAGGTGTGTCGGGCTGGAAAAACGATTCGGACCCATCGAGGTGGTGCGTGGGGTCGACCTGGATGCCGAGCGCGGTCGCCTGCTGGCGCTGCTCGGCCCCAGTGGCTGCGGCAAGACGACGACGCTGCGTCTGATGGCCGGTCTGGAGACACTCGACGCCGGCACGGTCGAGATCGCCGGTCGCCTCGTGGCCGGTCCCGGCCGCGACGAGCCGCCGGAGCGCCGCCGTGTGGGGATGGTCTTTCAGGACTACGCGCTCTTCCCGCATCTCAGTGTGGCACGCAACGTCGCCTTTGGCCTGGCACGGCGGCACGAGACGAAGCGCCGCATGCGCGAGGTGCTCGACCTCGTCGGGCTTGCCGACTTTGCCGAGCGGATGCCGCACGAGCTCTCGGGTGGTCAACAGCAGCGGGTGGCGCTGGCGCGCGCCCTAGCGCCCAATCCGGCGGTCGTCCTGCTCGATGAGCCGTTCTCCAACCTCGACCCGGAACTGCGCCTCACGGTTCGCCGCGAGGTGCGTCAAATCCTCGCCGACGCCGGCGCGACCGCGATCCTCGTCACGCATGACCAGGAGGAGGCGCTCAGCCTCGCCGACCGCATCGCGGTGATGTGGGATGGCCGCATCATCCAGACCGCTAACCCCGAAGAGCTCTACCACCGGCCAGTTGACCGCCGGGTCGCGGCATTCGTCGGCGACGCCCAGTTCCTGCCAGGGGAAGCGCGGGGCCGGCGCGTCGACACGGTGCTCGGCCCGCTCCCGCTCGCCGGTCAAGCCGAGGGTGCGGTCGATGTGCTGCTGCGACCGGAGACGATCCGGCTCGCGCTCGCTCCCGAAGCGGACCCGACCAACGCCCAGGTGACCAACCGGGAATTCTTCGGGCATCACCAGTCGTTGACGGTCCAGCTTGATGCTGGCGGCGCGCTGCGGGCCCGGCTCGGCTCCTACGGCGGCATCCGGCGCGGAGACCGGGTGCAAGTCAGCGTGCGTGGCGCCGTCCTCGCCTTTCCCCGCGCAACGCAACCCGACAATTCGGCATGAGCGATGCCGAGCGGCACAGTGCATCGCTCCATGTCGAAGGGCCTGGGAGGATGATGCAGGTTGGCGCCGCGCTCGGCCGGCAGCTACAGCGCGGAGATGTGGTGTTACTCCACGGCGACCTCGGCGCGGGCAAAACCACGCTCGCCCAGGGTATCGCCGCTGCCCTCGACGTCGCCGGTCCCGTCCAGAGCCCGACCTTCACCCTCGCCGCCGAATACGATGCGCGCCTCCCCGACAGCACCCCGGTTCGCCTCTACCACCTCGACCTCTACCGCCTCACCGACCCCGCCGAGCTGGAATCCATCGGCTACGAGGAGTACATCACCCCACCCGACGGCGTCACCGTCATCGAGTGGCCCGAACGCGCGGGCCACTGGCTGCCAGAGACCTACCTGCTCATCACCATCGCCCACGACGGCGCGGCCCGGCGGCTGAGCCTAAGTGCCGTCGGGGTGGACGCGATCGTCCAGGAGCGGCTCCAGGGGATCATTGCGGCGTTGCGCGGGGAGAGCCCTCACCCCCCAGCCCCCTCTCCCAATTCTGGGAGAGGGGGAGGTCGGGAGAGGGGTGGCGTGCCAGCGCCGGGGTGAGGGCTTTCTCCTACCCCTCGATTGCCGAGAGCGCGTCGATCACCGGTTGCGCTTCGGATTCGAGCTGGCCCTGAATCTCCTCGAACGTCGCCTGGACTTCGGCCTGGTTGACCGTGATTCGCTCCAGACCGTCGCCGATGATGCGGTCGCCGCCGGGAATGTAGATCCGCGCCGGGTCCTGCGGCTTGGTCGTCTCGAGCTGCTGCACCGCCGTCTGGAACAATGGGTTTGTCTTATAGTACTCCGTCATCTCCGGGCTGGCGATGGCCGACTTGCGGACCGGCATGTAGCCGGTGTTCTGCGACCAGAACGTCGTGATCTCCGGCGAGGTCGCGAAGGCGATGTACTTGAAGGCCGCCTCCTGCTGCTCCGGTGGCGCGGTCGCCAGGATCGCCATGCCGGCGCCGCCGGTCGGGCAACCGGGGTTCGTCTCGGCCGGCAGGAACCCGTTGCCGAACTCGAACGTCGCCTCGGTCGTGAGGCGCCCGAGCGTACCGGTCGACTGCATGATCGACGACGTGACCCCGTTCAAGAAGTCCAGCACGCGGTCCTGCGACGGAGCCGCCCAGCCGTCGACGACCGTCGAGCGGAGCCACTCGCCCGCGGCGATGCTGTTCGGCTCGGTGATCTTGACGGCGAACTGGTCGTCGGAGAACTCGCCGCCGTGCGCCCAGACGGTGCCCTGAAAGTACCAGGAGATGAAATCAGCGGACGGTGGGTGGCTGAAGCCCCATCGGGAAACCTCGTTGCCGCTCTTCTTGACCAGCTTCGGTCCCCACTCAGCGAACTCGGTGTAGGTCTCGGGCGCGCGGTCGGGCAGCCCGGCCTCCTGCCACGCCTGCTTGTTGTAGTAGAAGAGCGGCGTCGAGCGGGCAAACGACATCCACCATTGCTGATCGTTGCGCTGCCCCTCGGTGAGAAACGAGTCGACGAAGTCGGTCGTGTCGAGTTCGTTCGCCGCGATGAAGTCGTCCATCGGCGCCAGAAACTCGCTGGTGTAGAACCGGAACCAGTTCGCCTCCGAGAGCAGCGAGAGAGCCGGCGTCTGACGGGCCTGGAGGGCCGCGCTCAGCTTCTGCGCCGTCTCATCGTAGGTGCCCTGGAACTCGTGCCGGAGCACAACATCTTGTTGCGACTCGTTGAAGCGACGGATGACCTCCTGCTCTGCCTCGCCGTTTGGCGTGCCCGTGCCCCAGGAACTCCAGAAGAGCACTTCCACCGCCGAACCGGTCTGACGGATAAAGGCAGGAGCGTCGAACGCGCGGCTGCTCTTGGAGACGCCGAGCGCGGCGGCCCCGGCGGCGGCGCCCGCCGCTCCCTTGAGCAGTGCGCGGCGACTGGTCGTGTGCTTCGCGTCGGACATCATGGTTGATCCTCCTCGATCGTTGGCGTACCCGGATGTCACGGCGACATCACGGAGGGACCCCCTGGTTGGTCGGCGGCTCCTCCAGCCGCCATCTTCCGCGATGGTTCGTCGCGGCAGCTTACGCAAGCGTTAAGCCGTGTCCTCCTCCTTCCGGCTCCCGGGCAACCCACGATCACCCCTTCGTTGCGCCGGCAGTCAGACCCTCGATGATGTAGCGCTGCGCCCAGAGATAAACGACAACCAACGGCAGGACCACGAAGACTGTCGCCGCCATGATCACGCCCCACTGGTTGTTGCCCTCGCTGTCGAAGAGATAGGTAATGCCGACAGGGAGCGTGCGCATCTCGGACGTCGTGGTGATGACCAGGGGCCAGAGATAGTCGTTCCATTTCGCCACGAGCGAGATGAGGGCGAAGGTCACGAGCACCGGCCGAGCCATCGGCAGCACGATCTCCCACAACGTCCGCAGATGACCGGCCCCGTCGACCCTCGCGGCGTCGAGCACCTCACGCGGCATCCCCAGAAAGCTCTGGCGCAGCAAGAAGGTACCGAACGCGACCGAGGCTCCGGGGAGGATGATCGCCTGATACGTATTGATCCAACTCTCGCCGAAGAGCTCGAAGATGGTCGAGCCGAAGAAGATGTAGTTCGGCAGGACCGTGACCTGCGCCGGGATCATCAGTGATGCGAGCAGGATCACGAAGATGACATTCTTGAACGGGAAGCGGAGATAGGCGAGGGCGTAGGCGCTCAACGTCGCGTTGATGATCTCAAGTGCCGAGCCGGCTAACGTCGTGACGATGCTGTTGAAATAGAACCGGCCGAATGGGGCCGCATTCCAGGCGGTCGTGAAGTTCTCCCATTGCGGACTGGTCGGCAGCCATTGCGGTGGGAAGGTGTAGATCTCCTGGTTCGTCTTCAACGACCCCGAGACCATCCAGAACACCGGTGCGCCGATCACGAAGAGCAACAGCGCCATCGCGGCATACCCCGCCAGTCGCTGAAGTCGCATCCGGAAGGGCTGGGACCGGTTAGGCATAGTGGACCTTCCGCTCCGAGTAGCGAAGTTGGACCAGCGTCACCACCATCATCAACACGAACAGGACCAGTGCGGCGGCCGCCGCGCGCCCGGCGTTGGAGCGCTGGAATGCCTCGTCCCAGACGTAGTAGACGAGGGTGTTGGTGGCGTCGACCGGTCCGCCGCGCGTCATCACCCGGATGATGTCGAACGACTGGAACGTGCTCAGGATCGAGGTCACCACCAAGAAAAAGGAGATCGGCGAGAGCATCGGCACGGTCACGGAGCGAAAACGCCACCATGCGTTGGCGCCGTCGACCTTGGCGGCATCGTAGAGGTCGCGCGGGATGCCCTGCAGACCGGCGAGATAGATGACGGCGGCGAAGCCGAGGTTCTTCCAGACGTAGACGATGATGATTGCCGGCATGGCCCACTCGGGTCGGTTCAGCCAGTCCGGCGAGCCGATGTTGAACCAGCCCAAAATCTGGGCGAGTAAGCCGAAACGAGGGTCGAAGATGTAGGCCCAGACGATACCGATCGCCGCGCCGCTGAGCAGAGTCGGCGCGAAGACGATGGCGCGGGTCGCGTCTCGTCCCCGCAGCGGCTGATTCAGCAGCAGGGCGACGACGAGGCCGAGCACCAGCGAGAGACCGACCGCCGCGCCGGTGAAGTAGAACGTGTTGATGAGAACCTGGCGGAACACGCCGTCTTCGAGGAGATAGCGAAAGTTGTCCAGACCGACATCGGTGCGCCGCGGCGAGAGCATGTTCCACCGCTGCGTACTGAGACGGACGTTCTCGATCATTGGCCAGTACGTAAAGAGACCGAAGATGACCAGATTTGGACCGATGAAGAGCAGAAACAGCAACCACTCCCGGGCGGCGAGACTTCGCATTTGCCAACGACTCCCGACCACGGGAGCGCTTGTCGCCGTCGATGGCGCTATGTCGGTGCCGCTCGTCATGCGTCCCTCCCCACGTCGGTCACCGCCTGGACGATTCGCGCCGCGCGTACAATCCTTCCGGCGGCGCCGATCCAGACAATCGCCAGTATCGACGACGGACTACCGGAGCATGATAGGTGGTTATTAACATACATGGTTGACCCGCCGCGGGACAACACCACCGGTTCGATCGAGCGAGACAGCGAGCGCTGGCTGCTCGCCATCGACACCTCGACCGATCAAGCCGGGATCGCGCTCACCGACGGCGAACGGGTCGCCGAGCTCGGCTGGTCCGCCGGTCGGACGCAGACGGTGACGGTGCTGCCGGAGATCGAGCGGATGCTGCGGACCGCCGGGATCGACCGGCGAATGCTTGGAGCGGTCGCCGTCGCGACCGGCCCAGGTACCTTCACTGGGCTTCGCGTTGGCCTCAGCCTGGCCAAAGGACTCGTCATCGCCCTGGACGTGGCGCTCCTCGGCGTCCCCACCCTCGACATCGCCGCCGCGCCTTACGCCGCGGCCGGGACATCGGTCGTGGTCGCACTGGCCGCTGGTCGGAGCCGCATTGTCTGGGCATCCTACGGGCCCACCGCTGGCGAGTTCGGGCGTCACCACGGTCCGGTCAACACCCGGATCGACGACCTCGCCGCCTGGCTGCGCGACCGACCCGATCTGCTCGTCACCGGCGAGCTTGACCCGGCCGCGCGCTCCGTACTGCTCGCCGCTGGGCACAGGCGAATCGAGGACATGCTCCTCTCGCGGCGCCGTCCGGCCGCTCTCGCCGCGATCGCCTGGCGCCGCTGGCAAACCGGCGATGTCGACGACTCAGTTACGCTTGAACCGTTCTACCTCCACGCCGCCCGGCCGATGTCGTCGCATCCTTGAGTCGCCACTGAGAACGCGCCGAAACAGTGAAATCGTTGGTGCTATGCTGCGTCCAAGTACTACCGTTCCGGTGTAAGGGGCAGGCATGGTTCGCGCGCTGTTTCGAGGGTTCGTCCTGATCGCGATGGTGGCAGCTGGCCTCGCGATCGACCCCTGGCGCGCCAATGCTGAGCACGAGAGCACGAATGTCCTCACCTTTGCTTCCGCAACCGATGCCCCCTTGCCAGATGCCACCGGCGACGGGGTAATCGAGTTCAACGGTCTGACCGATCCTCAGGCCACGCGCTGGACAGCCACATTCTCGTTTGCCGGGCTCGAACCCGGCGCCTCGTACACCGTCGTCGTGCAGGGCCGCTTCGGCGACGACGGGACGACCGATGCCACGGCCTGGACGCCGATCTGTGCCTTTCAAGCCGGTGCCGGTGGGATCGGCGGGTGCTGGCACTATTTTGTCGAGCTTCGCCGCCTCGGCGTCGTCCAGCTCCGCCAGGGTGACGGCGATGGTCTGCCCGTCCTCCAGGCCACCCGTGCCGCCGACCAGCCCGGCATAATCGAGAGCGTTCCCAATCCCTTCTCGCCAGCGCCGACGCCGGCACCGACGACCAGCCCCGTCGCCAGCCCCGGCTCGGGGTCAGACGCTGACCCCGAGCCTCGCCGTCCGTCGTTCCATTGAACGGCTGAACGGCGACAATCCATGTCGTCGTCGTCACCAGCCTCATCCGCGGAGGGTATCGACCACGCCGGTGAATCCGTTCGCGCCTCGCCGGGATAATGCGGACAAGCGGTGGTAGATTGCGTCGTGTCTCAGGGCGGGGGGAAGGTGAGCGGGGCAAAGGGCGTCGGTGGACGGACCGAAACACGACCAGGAACTGATTGACCGGGTGGTCGCTGGCGATCTGGAGGCCTTCGAGGCCCTCTACGACCGTCACGCTGACGTCGTGTTTCGCTATCTGGTCCGGGTGATGGGCGACCGGCAGATCGCGGAGAATCTCCTCCAGGAGGCATTCGTCCGCGCCTGGCGGCACGCGCCCACGTACCGAGCCGAACGTGGCCAGGTGCGGTCCTGGCTCTTCGGTATCGCCCATCATGTTGCACTGCACGAGCTGCGGAGTCAGCGCCGGCGGCCACAAGGCATTCAACTCGCCGGCGACCGAGACGCACAGGCCGCGGTGGAACGGGTGCGGGAGCCGGCGCCCGGTCCAGCAGAGGCGGCGTGGGCCGCGGTCCGTCGTGCTGACTTGGTGCGCGCCCTCGACCAACTGCCACCGAACCAGCGTCAGGTGATCGAGCTCTACGCGATCGGCTACACCCAGAGCGAAATCGCCACCTCGACCGACCATCCCCTGGGAACCGTCAAGACATGGATGCGACGGGGGTTGCTCCACCTCCGAGAGACGCTGGAGCGCGAAGGGTTCGACGCCACATGAACGGCGAAGCGACGACCGCCCACGAAGATATCCTCGAGATGCTCCCGGATTACGCCGTCGGGGCGCTCGACGAAGGTGCGAGCGAGCTGATAGCGCGACACCTGGACGACTGCGCGCCATGCCGTGACGAGTTGACCGCGCTGCTGGAGATGATCGGGCTCCTCACCGTCACCGTGCCGCCTCGCCCCGAGGTGAAAGCGGCGCTGATCGCCCGCGTCGCCGCCGAGCTGCGAACCGCGCCAGCCGCCACCACCTCACCGGCGCCCGACCCGACACCCATCGAAGTCGCGCCCGCATCGCCGAGCGACCGGGTTCGACCGATGCGCCCGGCGCGGTTGCCACTCTGGGCCGGTCTGGCTGCCGCACTGATCTTGCTCGTCGGGCTCGGTGCGTGGAACCTCTCCCTCCAACGGCAGCTCGATGAGCGCCCGAGCGTTGACGGGTTCATTGGGGATACGGCCGAGGTCCATCCGCTGACCGACAGCCAGCTCTCCCCGCCGGCCTCCGGGGTGCTCATCGTGGAACCGGAAAGCGACGAGGCACTGCTGATCGCGCACGGCTTGCCCGCCATCCCCGCCGATCAACGCCTCCAGGTCTGGCTGTTCACCGCAACGGGGGAGCGCATCAGCGCCGGGTTGCTGACCGCGAATCAGGACGGGCACGTCGACTCGCGCATTCAAGCCCCCGCGCCGCTCGAAAACTACGTGGCGGTTGCTATCTCCGCCGAGGCGGCCGCTGGCAGCTCCAGCCCCACGACGCAGCTCCTCCTCGGCGGATGGTTGCCAGCCGACCGATGAACCAAATGAGCGCCGCCATGTCCGGCGTCGGCCGGGTGCGCACCGGCTCTGTGCGATGACCATGGTCGATCATGGCGCGCCAGGGTCTACTCGGGGATACTTAAGACATTGATTCGGCGCCCTCCCGTCATGCGGGACGGCCGAGATACGGGACGCTTCACCTTTGACGACCGGAACCTCTACCACCCCCACTATTTCCTCCCACCCCACGCACGAAGGGGTCGACGAGCTTGAGGTCGCCCTGCGCGAACATCAGTACGTCGCGGATCGTGGCCTGGCAACCACCCTCTTCCTGACCCTGCGCCTAGGCAAACCGCTCCTGCTCGAAGGAGAAGCGGGCGTCGGCAAGACGGAGATCGCCAAGGTCCTCGCCGCCGTGCTCGACACCCCGCTGATCCGCCTCCAGTGCTACGAGGGACTCGACACCAGCTCGGCAATTTACGAATGGGACTATCCCCGCCAGATGCTCTACCTCCGCTCCCTCGAGGCTACGGGCGATCTGCACCGCGAGGAGATCCGGCGCGACCTCTTCAGCGAGGAGTTTCTGCTCAAGCGTCCGCTGCTCCAGGCCATCGACGCCGCGCACGAGCGCTCTCCGGTCCTGCTCATCGACGAGATCGACCGCGCCGACCAGGAGCTGGAAGCGTTCCTGCTCGAGATCCTCTCCGACTTCCAGGTCACTGTGCCGGAGTTGGGAACACTCCGCGCCGAGCACGTCCCCGTCGTGATCCTGACCTCGAACCGGACACGCGAGATCCATGACGCGCTGAAACGCCGGTGTCTCTACTACTGGATCGACTTCCCGGATTATCAGAAAGAGCTGCGCATCCTCTCCACCAAAGTGCCGGATGCGCCGGAGCAACTGGCGCGGCAGATCTGCGCGTTCACGCAGGCGCTGCGCGAGGTCGACCTCTTCAAGTCGCCGGGGATGGCCGAGACCATCGACTGGGCCAATGCCCTGCTCGCGCTGGGCACGACCGAGTTGAACGACGACCTCGTCGAGCAAACCCTCGGTGTCGTGCTCAAATACCAGGAAGATGTCGAGAAGGTACGCGGTGATGTCGCCCACCAGATCGTATCGCGAGCCACCAATGCCGCCACAGCTCCGACCGCCTGACACCGCCGCCGCGTTCGACAGCGCGCGGGCGGAGAGCGTCTCCGCCGCCCGCATCCGCGGCAACCTGCTCCGGTTCGGTCGCCGTCTGCGCGCGGCCGGGTTACCGGTCGGTCCCGGCCAGGTACTGGGTTCCGTCTCGGCGATGGCCGCCGTCGACGTGAGCCGCTACGACGATGTCTATTCCGCCGCCAAGGCCACCCTGGTGACTGGACCGGGACAGATTGCGGCCTTCGACGCGGAGTTCGCTCGCTTCTGGCGTGACCTCGTCGCCCAGGAGACGCAGCCGCTGGAGCAATTCGTCCCGTCCGCCGACGCGGAGTCGCTCGGCCTGTCGCAACCCCCGCGTGGTCGCCAGCAACCTCGTGAAAGCGGCCAGGGCGGAAGCGAACGCGAGCGCACCATCCTGGTCGTCGAGGGAACCGACACAGCCGGCGACAGCGATGACGACCAGGAGTTCGAGACACCGCCGGAGGATGTGCTGATCTTCAGCGCGCAGGAAGCACTGCGCAAGAAAGACTTTTCCCAGTTCACCCCGGAAGAGCTGGCCGAGGCGCGCCGGCTCATCGAGGGCATGACCTGGCGACTCGGCTCGCGGCTGACGAGGCGGCGGCAGCGGGCGGTCCACGGCGACCTGATCGACTACCGGCAGACCCTCCGCGGCTCGCTCAAACACGGCGGAATGCCGGTCGAACTCCGCTGGCGCAAGCGCAAGGAGCGGATGCGCCCGCTCGTGCTCATCTGCGACATATCAGGATCGATGGACCGCTACGCTCGCCTGCTGCTCCGCTTCGTCCATGCCCTCGAACACGGGCTGGACGGTGTCGAGGTCTTCGTCTTCGGCACCAGGCTGACCCGGATCACGCGCGAGCTGCGCCGCCGGGACGTCGATCAGGCCATCTCCCAGGTCGTCGCCTCGGTCGACGACTGGTCGGGCGGCACGCGCATCGGCGAGGCGATCAAGTCGTTTAATTACCTGTGGAGCCGCCGCGTGCTGCGCTCCGGCGCCACGGTCGTCGTCATCAGCGACGGCTGGGATCGCGGCGATCCCCTGCTCCTGAGCGAGGAGATGGCCCGGTTGCAGCGTGCATCGCGCCGCGTGATCTGGCTCAACCCATTGCTCGGTGCGCCCGGCTACCAACCACTGACCCAGGGCATCCGGGCGGCCCTGCCGTTCGTGGACCACTTCTTGCCCGTCCACAACCTTCGCAGCCTTGAAGCGCTGGCGGCCCTGTTGAGCGCGGTCGAGGACCAGCCGCCCATCCGCCGCCAAGTCGCCATGCGCCCGGTGACGCGGGCCACGTCAGAATCGCGCTAAAGGAGTGACAGAAATGAACGAGTGGCTACCCGAGATCGATCAGTGGCGCGCGCGCGGCGATCAGGTCGCGCTGGCTACGGTGGTCAAGGTGGAAGGTTCGGCCCCGCGACCGGTCGGAGCGCGCATGGCGGTCTCGTCGAGCGGCGAGCTCGCTGGCTCGGTCAGCGGCGGCTGCGTCGAGACCGACGTCTTCACCGCCGCCCAGGAAGTCCTCGCCAGCAACGAACCGAAGCTCCTGCGCTACGGCATCACCGATGAAATGGCCTGGGACGTCGGCCTCGCCTGCGGCGGCACCATCGAAGTCTTCGTCGAGCCTTTGAGCGAGCCACCAGGCGAAAAGGATCGCGCGAGGTAGCCAATACCCATATTGTCATTCCGAGCGCACGAGGAATCTCTCGTTGAAGGGAGACTGGTTTCGACTGGGAACGACACGCCGATAGGCAGAAAACGCCCACCTCACGAGGAGACTGCGTGTCCACAGCAACGTTCTACGACCAGGTCCGCACGGCGGTAACGAACCGAGTGCCGGTCGCCCTCGCGACGGTCGTCCGTGGCACGTCGCTAGGCGCCAAGGTGTTGATCCTGCCCGACGAGGTCCAGGGTCGCATCGGCGACGACGCGCTTACCGGCCAGATCACGCTCGATGCCCGCTCCCTGCTCCGCGACGAGCGCTCGGAGACGCGCCCCTACGAGCTGAACGGCGAGCCCATCGAGATCTTCATCGAGAGTTTTCCGCCACCTCCGCTGCTGGTCATCTTCGGCGCGGTCCACGTCGCCCAGCCCCTCAGCCGCCTCGGCAAGCAACTCGGATTTCGCGTCGTCGTGACCGATGCCCGATCGCCGCTGGCAACCGCTGAGCGCTTCCCCGACGCGGACGAGATCATCGTCGCCTGGCCCGACGATGCCCTGACCCAGATCGACATCGCCCCGACCACCTTCATCGCCATCCTGACCCACGACCCCAAGTTCGACGAGCCAGCCCTGAGCGGCGCGCTGACGACCGAAGCGCGCTACATCGGCGCCGTCGGCAGCCGCAAGACCAACGAGGACCGCCGCGAGCGCCTGCGCGCCGCCGGTGTCGACGAGGCCCACCTGGAGCGACTCCACGCCCCGATCGGCCTCAACATCGGTGGCGAGACGCCGGAAGAGATGGCCATCAGTATCCTCGCCGAGATGATCGCGGTGCGCCACGGCCGTCCCGGCGGTCAACTCTCGAACGCCGAGGGCTCGATCCGTGGCCAGGTCACCTCCCCGGTTGGCTAGCGCGTCGCCAATTCCGGCGCTCGTGCTCGCGGCCGGCGGATCGCGCCGGTTGGGACAGCCCAAGCAACTCCTGCCCCTCGCCGGCAAGGCCATCATCCGGCACGTCGCACAGCGCGCGCTCATCTCGACCTGCGATTCCGTCATCGTCGTCGTCGGGTATGAAGCGGACGCCGTCACCGCCGCGCTGGCCGGTCTGCCCGTTCACGTCGTCCTCAACCCCATCTACGCCGAGGGTATGAGCACGTCCTTGCGCGCCGGCGTCGCCGCGCTCCCGAACCATGCCGACAGCGTGGTCGTGTTGCTCGGCGACCAGCCCGACATCGATCCGACCATGATTTCGGCCCTCATCGCCGCCCGCCGCGAGACAGCCGCCCCGGTGGTGATGGCCACTTATGGCGACCAGCCCTCCAACCCCGTTCTTTTCGGCCGCGAGACCTTCGCCGACCTCATGACCGTCACCGGCGACCAGGGCGGTCGCGCCGTCGTCCGCGCCTACCGCGACCGGCTCATCACCGTTCCCGCCGCCGCGTCAACCCCACCCGAAGACATCGACACCGAAGCGGCCTACCGCGCGCTATTGACACGTTGGGCGAAGCGGACCACCGACGACGGGTAGGGGCGGCCCGGTGTGGTCGCCCTCGACGGCAACGTCAAGTCACGATTGAGCAAACGCCTCACCGTGGCCCGACACGCAATGGGCGTTTCCTAACCCTGCACGCGCTCGTCCTCGATCCGGCCGAGTACCGCGTCGAACGCGGCGAGAGTCGCCTCGACATCCCCGGCCGTGTGCGCGGTCGAGAAGAACCCGCCGGCGTGGAAGAGGTGTACGCCTTCGAGCAGCATCCCGACCTCGACGAGCTGGGCCAGATCGTCGCCGCCACTCGTCTTCAGATACTCTGGCGAAACACCCTCCGGCGACCGCAGGTCACCATCCGGGCGAGTGGTGCAATCCTGGCCGACCGCGATGTGGAACACGGAACTCTCACCCCACGCGAAACCCGGTACGCTGTGCCGCGCGAAGACCCCGTTCAGCCCAGCGCGCACACGCGCACCGAGGTCGTCGCAATGCGCCTGCACGCCGGGATCGGCACACTTCGTTAGGCAGGCAAGTCCAGCGGCGGCCGCGAGCGGGTTGGCGTTGTAGGTTCCCGCCTGCGGCACCCGCCGCTCACTGTTCCACCCCTTGTCGTCGCGGAACGCGATCATCTGCATCAGGTCGCGCGTGCCGGCGACCGCACCGCCCGGCATCCCGCCGGCAACGATCTTGGCCATCGTCGTCATGTCCGGTGTCACGCCGAAACGTGCCTGCGCCCCGCCCGGCGCCCAGCGGAACCCGGTGATCACCTCGTCGAAGATCAGCACGGCGCCGTACTTTTCGGTCAGGTCTTTCACCCGCTGCAGGAAAGTCTCCTTGAGCGGGATCGTCGCCCATGAGGCGCCACTCGGCTCGATGATGACCCCGGCTATGTCGCCCTGCGTCAGTCGCTCCTCGAGCATCGCCTCGTCGTTCGCCGGCACCACCGCGACCGTGCCGAGCGTCTCGGCCGGGATGCCGGGCACGCTGCTCTTCTCGAAGGGCGGCTTCTCGCCTTTCAGGGCATAGTCCTGCCAACCGTGGAAATGCCCCTCGAACTTGAGGATCGTCCGCTTGCCGGTCGCCCCACGGGCGACGCGCATCGCCAACAGCGTTGCCTCGGTGCCGGAGGCCGTGAAGCGAACCTGTTCGGCCGATGGCACCAGCTCGATCACCTTCTCCGCCCAGGCGATCTCACCTTCATGGCCCGCGCCGTAGTGCGTGCCGCGCTCGACCTGATCCCGCATCGCCGCTGAGATCTGAGGGTCGTTGTGACCGAAGATCAGCGAACCGTGCCCGACGGCGTAGTCGATCAACTCGTGGCCATCGACATCCCACTTGTGAGCACCCTGAGCACGGGCGATGTATGGAGGGAACGGCCGCAGCAGCCGCCCATCGTGCGTGATGCCGCCCGGAATCGAGCGTCGCGCCCGCTCATGCAGGGTCGCCGAGCCGGCAAACGCCGTCTCATAGTCGGCGCTGATTGGGTGGCGGGTCGTGGTCTGGGCCATCGAACATGCCTCCTCGACAATCTGTGCTGAGAGTACGCAATGCAGAGCGCGGGTATCGATCCAGCGCCCGAAGGCGGCACTATAGGCGCGTGTCCATCGCCGTGTAAAGCCGCCGCTCCGTCCATCAACCCGCTTCGAATACGGCACTGGTGCGGGAT
>JACDBO010000432.1 GCA_013694885.1 Chloroflexia bacterium
TCCGCCGACGGCCTGTTCCTGCTGATTTACCATCAGGTCACTCGTCGCCATTTCGATCACCTCCGTAGTGCGTCTGACGCCCGGATCGTTCGCTGATCCGGCCCTCGCTAGGGTGGAGGTGCCTTGACGGCCTGACCGCCAAGGCTCTCCTCTCCGCGTTCGGTGTGTGACACCGGGTAATGCAACATACGCCCGGATCGATCGCGGCCCCGCCTCGAATCGAAGCACCTTGGCTCCGAATCGCTTGTCTCAGAGGATATCTGCGCATTTCTGGACTGGCTGTAAGGGAACTTACACGAAGATAAACGAATCGTGTGTGCTTGAATGCGGAAATTAGGATCGTGATGGCTCAGAACGTCGGCTTTCGGACCGACGCCTAACGGCGCTGTTTACGGAGTTGCCGGTGTCGCAGGTCGTCCCGATCCCAAAGGAACCGGCTATCCCGAATCCCGGGCTCGCCCATGGTGGCGGCGACATCGAGCATCGCCTCGACGAGGGCGCGCTGCGTCAGGCCGTCGTCGACCCCACCAAACGTCAACCCGAAGGGGTGGGCGACGAAGATCGCTCGCGAGGGCTTGATGATCGCGGTGATCTCCACCACCTGGGTGAGGGAGAGGGTAGACAGCCCCGCATCGTCGAAGACTCGCTGGAGCAGTCCCACGGACTGCTGGCAGACCGGTCAGGTCGGTGCAAGGAGCACGAGGTCGACCCGATCGGCGACGAGTTGCTTCGCGACGGCGGGGGCACTCTCCTCGATGAGCGGAGTCGCGTCGGCGACGTAGCCCATAAACGAGAAGACGGTCGACGCGAGGCCGCCGATACGACCCTCAGCCGACAATGCACGGAGGTGGTCGAGCGGCAGCACGACGTTCTTGTCAGCGCTCGCCTGACGGGTGTCGTAGCCGCTATGCGTGAGGACGAGGTCCGCCAATGACGTGGTGCTTGGGAATGCCCGGTAGGACGGGTCGCCGGCTGTCGAATCGAGATCGAACGGCGCGTGCTCGGCCAAGTGCGCCCCGGACGTGGTGACGAACGCGACCCGTGCCTCAGGGAGGGGAACCCGAAGCGGGTTGAGCGGCGAGAAGGCATCGAACGCTTGCCACTCGAAGTCCGGGTAGAGCCGCGCACGAACATGGTCGCGCTCGATCGCCGCGAAGTTGACCCCATCCTCAATCCTTGACACCGCTCCCCACCTGCCCCACTCATTGCGCGCGGGTTGCCTACCTGAGCCTGCCTCGCTCTTTTCCCTAGCCCAGCTCTCGTGGTCAAGCCTCTAGATTTTCCATCGCCACGCACCCGGCTGAGCCGCCGGCTCAATGCTCGCTACGATCTGCGGTCAACGTGCCGCTTGGGGCTCCTCGAAAGCCCGAGGCTGATCGCGGACTCATCTAGGGATGCCGGCCAGGACTTGGTCGCTCCGAAAGGTAGCAGTAGTTGATGCTGCCTGCTGATACCCGCCCGCGTCAATCTCTTCTCGTGGCTTATCATGTCGGACCTGCTCAGCACTCGACCATGATCGTGCCGCGCATGCCGGACTGAACGTGCGGGATGCAGATATAGCGGTACTCGCCCGGCACGGTGAACGTGTGGCTGTACGTTTCGCCCGGCTGCAGCAGCTCCGAGCCCCATGGCTCGGTCCCCGGCGGCAGCGCGATGTACTCGGGATGTGTCTCGGCAACCGGGTTCTGGCCCGGGTCGCCCGTCGCGGTGTGCGGCATCGCGCTGTCGTTGACCCAGGTGACGGCCGTTCCAGGCGTGACGACGAGGTGCTCGGGGTCGAAGCGGAGGTCCAGCGTCATTGTGACTGTCACCGCCGCGCCGGGCGTTGCCGCCGGCGTCGCCGTCGGGCTGGCCCCAGGCGTCCCCGAGCATCCCGCTCCTGGCGAAGCTTCAGGCGTGGCGATGCGCTCGCTTGCCGCGGGAACTACCGCACCGGCCAGACTCCCGGCTGCGACCAAGCCTGCGCCTAGCCGCACCACTGCGCGGCGGCTCAACCGATCAGGTATCCACC
>JACDBO010000461.1 GCA_013694885.1 Chloroflexia bacterium
CCGCCTCGGCGATGAGTCGGCAGGCCTTCGCCACCGAGGCTTCGCGGTCTAAGAAGACCGGCGCTGCTTGCACCGCGGCGACTTTATACCTGGGGAATGCATCACCCATTGGTGGCTCCTTGGCTGGTTTGCGTCCGACCAGACACGTGACACGCTCGCCGGCGACGCGATTGGAGGCACCACCGGGCCGGGAGAGGGGTACAGGGGTACCAGCCTGGTAGGCACCCGCCGACACCGCCGAGTTCCTATGCGCTGCCCGCGCGCGGTGGAAGCATGGCAGGTGGCACGGCGTGCGGGTGCACGCTCAGCGGTTGGACCACCTCTTGGGTCTGAAGCATACCTGCCAGAGCCAACCACCGCTCTCACCGTCCACTACTCCTTAGCATGAGGCAGCCGGGGCAACCGGGTGGTGAGAGCGGTGACGAGTAGGTCGGCCGAGCCGTCACCGCCACCGAGGACCAGCTCTGAAGAATGAGCCTTCCCTGGCTTCACGACAACGTTCGGCCGTCTCCAAAGATTACGAGCACCGGGGATGGCCTCCCCGGCGGTCGCTGCGCCGCCCCGATGGCGGTAAGGCTATGTAGCCGCGGGTGGCCGCTAGTCGACGACCAGGTTCCCGGGCATGTTCGGGTCGAACTCGCAGAAGTGCTCCTAGGTCCCGGCCGACTCGAAGGTTTCGCTGAAGTGCTCGCCCTGCTCAAGCGTGCCAGACTGGAGCACCTCGCGATGCCTCGCCGTCGCTGTGTGAGGCTCAGCGTCCCGGTTGGTCCAGGTCACCGTCACCGTCCTTCCCACGGGAATCGTCACAGGCTCCGGGTTGTAGGCGAAGTCCTGGATGTCGACCATCACCGTCCCGTTGTCCGCCCCGCTGGCCGCCGGGGTGCCCTCGTCGTCGCTCAAACCGTTGCCGCCCTCCCCGCTGTCCGGGGGCGTGATCCGCCAGATGGCGCCGGTCTGGGGCGGGAACTCGTAGGGCACCTGGCCTTGCTCGGTGCGAGCCTGGTTGACCCGCGCCACGCCATAGTCGACGACGTACATCGCCCCGTCGGGACCGAACTTCACGTCGAACGGCCGCTCGATCCCCTCCCCCAACGCGTCCTGCTCCGAGGCAGGGCCGGGCTGAGCGTTGAAGACGAACGGTTCCACCTGCCCGGTCGCCGGGTCAATGCCCACGACCCGGTAGCCTGGGCGCTCATCCTGGAGTGGGTTGGTTTCCGGGGCCAGGTCGCCCCACTCCGCGACGAAGACGTGACCTGCCAACTCGCCCCACGAGTCGGGGGCCACGTCGAGCTTGGTCGGCGACGACTGGTACTCATGCAGGCCGAGGACGAGCGACGGGTCCGGCGGCTCAAGCCCGCTCGCCTCGTGGTCGATCAGGAAGCCGAGCTCCTTGTCCTGCCGCTCGTCGCCAACGTACACCGGCGCCTGCAGCGCATCGGGGACGTCGAACTTGGGGTCGGTCAAGGGCTCCAGCGCCGCCGAGAAGTCCGGCCAGCCGTACCAGGCGCCCTCCTCGACGCGGTAGGTGGCCTCCGCCTCGTCCTGGACCGGCCGCGAGCCGCACACGTCGTAGCTGTTGGCCGACGCGAACATCTCCCCGTCCTCGTTCCAGGCGAAGCCGATGACGTGGCGGAACCCCCAGGCGTACATCTCCAGCGTCCCCTCGGGGTCGTCCGGGTCGAAGGCGAGGATCGAGCTGCCGCACGGATCGGTGGCCTCGATCGTCTGGCTTGGCGTCGTCTCGGTCCCGAAGGGCACGAAGGCGCCAGTCCGCACCGTGTCGTCCGGATCCTCCGTCCGGAAGTCGGGCGTCTCGAAGTTCTGGCCGGTAAGCATGATGTCCTGGCAGGTCGTGGCCCGGAGATCGGGGCTTCGCTCGACGAAGGGAGCGTTGTCGAGGCCGACGACCGCCGAGTTAGCCGCACCGCCGGAGGCGACGTACAGCCGTCCGTCCGGGCCGAGCCGGATTTCGTCGAGGCTGTGCTCGGACTGGGCGTCGACGACGCCGCTGAACACCTGAGTGACCTCGCCATCGGGCGTCACCCGGGAGACGGCGCCTGTCCGGTTCTGAGCGTCCCGGTGCGTGATGTAGAACGTCCCGTCGTGCCAGGTGGCGCCGACCACCGAGTCCGCAATGCCCTTGGTGGCGAGGTTGACGACCTCAGACGCCTTCCCATCCTCGACACGCAGGATGCGAGCGGGCGGTGGCTCCTCCAGAAACTGGCCGCCCGCCTCCACCACGTACAGCCGATCCTGGTCATCCCAAACGACGGACGTCGGATATGTGAGGTCATCAACCACCTGCTCGATCTCGAACCCCTCCGGCAGCTCGACCAGCGGGAACTCGTCGTGCTGGGCCGCCGCCCGCTGCAATAGAAGCGCCGGCGCCGCCAGGAGGGCGACGAGCATGAGGACCAGGGTTGCCGACGTCTTGAATCTCATCGACCGTTCCTTTCCTTCTCGACGGCTGGCCGGTTATACGGAATCCGTCTGATTGGTGGTTGAAAGCGCTCGTCTCGGCCATGCGCCGGCGAGCACTCCGCGCGGGGGTTCTTCGGCTGCGGCCTCAGAATGACGGTGTTGAGCTTTGTCCCACGCTTCACCCGGACTCCGTATTAGACGCTGAACCGCTGGTTCCCCTGACCGGAGCAGCCGAGAACTGTAGAAGTCCCCGGCTGCTCAACGCGGATCGGGTGATCTATCGAGTTGGGTTAATAGCAATCAGCTGGTATCCCCTCGTCGCCGGACGCGGCTTAGTCGCTTGCCTCGTCCTCCGGCGTGCCCTCGGGCTCGCAGTCGACCTCCTCGCCGCCGGGCTCCGTCTCAGTCACGAGGGTGGCGTCGATCTCATTTGGGCCGGGGTACGTAATCTCCACGCCCTCGCCGTCGATGAAGCCTAGCTCCATGAGCGCCTCAAGGAACTCGTTGACTGATTCGAACGGAGCCTCCGCGAAGGCGAGATCGTTCGCCGGCCGGGCGCCCCGAGTGTAGTTGGCGAGCAGGCGGTGCTCCGCCTCCTCAGCAGCGTACTGGAAGCTAACCTTGGCCAGGTCCGGCCGGCCGCGCTCCGTAAAGGTCTTCATCGCCGCGATCTGCGCCGCGATCTCGCGGCCCTCCTGCTCCGTCAGGGCCGTGAAGAAGGTCTCGAAGTTGATCAGGACCGCCTTCGGCACGGTAAAGGTGTCGGTGAGCGGCTTGCCACCCAGCGCCTCAAAGGCGTCGAGGTGGAACTGCTCCTGAGCGCGCGCCGCCGTGAGGACCGCGACCACGACATCGGGGAAGGGCTCGTCGTAGAACCCGGCTCCATTGGACGCAAGTGCCTCGCCGAGGAGCGTAACGCCGAACCGCTCGGTCGTCGCCGTGATGTCGAGGATGTCCTGGATTGTGTCCGACTCCTGCGCCAGCGCTCGAATGACGTTCCGCTGGGTGAGGGTGAAGCCGGCCGCGCCGATGCCCGCGGCCTTCAGGGCGGTGCGTCGCGAGAAGCGCGACAACAGCAACTGCTGACGTTCGTCCATTCTCCGTGCTCCTTGCTGGCTGGCCGCCATTACGGCTCCCGATTCCGGACGAGCTCCATGTCGATCTCACCGGGTCCGGGATACTCGACCTCCGTGCCCTCGCCATCGATGAATCCGAGCTCCTCGAGGGCTGCGGCCGCCTCGCTGACGCTGCCGTAGAGGGCCTGCTCGAAGGCGACATCGTTCGGCACGCCCTCGATCACGCCGGCCTCGATCGCGAAGAACCGGACACCGGCCCGGTGCTCCGCCTCGACCGCGCCGATCTGGAGCGCGACCCGGGCGAGCTTGTCTTCGCCCTGGGCGACGAACTGCTGCGCGGCCGCGATGTAGGCCGCGATAAAGGCTTCCTCGAGCGTGATGAGCGTCGTCAGGAAGGTGGCCGGATCGGTGAGTAGGGCCTCATCGGGGATGGTGAAGGTGGTGGTCAGTGGCTCGGCACCGTTGTCGATCAAAAACTCGTAGTGGGCCTGCTCCGCAGCGCGGGCAGCCTGGAGGCTCTGGATCGCCTCTTCTGACAGCGCAAGGGTGCCATCCGCGGCGCTCTCCAGGGCGCCACCGAGCGCGGTGACCGCGAAGGCCTCAGCCGTCGCGGCGATATTGAGAATATCTTGGACACTCTCGCATCCCGATTCCTGGAAGCTCCGACGCCGCGCGGTCGCGAACTCAGCGGTTCGTCCATTGCTTGTCATGCTCTTCGGCTCCTTTCAATTCAATCGATGCGGTGACGGCGGCTGCGCTTAGGTGGTCAGGGTTCCCTGCTCACCCATCATGGCCGGCTCGTCGGGGTCCGGCGTCTCGCCTGCCGCACCCTCGAACTGTTGGGCCCGAGTACAGGCTCGGCTAGCTGGGCTTGTGGCGCGGCTACCCTAGGTCCACGAGGGCGAGTGTGGCGCGCCTACCCGCCTAACGGTTCCTCGTTGCCGGTCACCAGATCCTTGACCTTCCCGACCGTCTGCTGCCCAAACGTCGCTGCTCCAATGACGCGCTCATCCTCATCCTCGGTCCCGCTATCGGGCACCACAAACTGCACGCCCTCGGCATACGGGGCGGAGCGGCCCAGCGTGTAGGCGACCATCTGCTCCGCGAACGTCTTCCGTGCCTCCTCAACGCTCGTCCTGTCCGTGACGATGTCGTGCATCAGGTTGAGGGTGATCGTATTCGCCGCCTCTGAGTCGCAGCGGGCCGCAGCTTCGCCAGCCGTCCGGTCCACGAGGCAACTCCCATCGAAGCGAGCGATCTCGTCGAACCTCTCCGGCGGCACCCGGTAGTCGATGACCTGCGTGAGGAAGTCGCTGTGCGGGGCGGGGAAGTTGTGCGTCACCACGTCGCGCGTCACGATGGTGCGCTTCCACGGTCCGTTCCGGTACCAGAACAGCTTGGTTGGCGTCGCCTCGTTCGGTGGCCCGTACTGCGCCAGCATCTGCCGCACCCCCCGTTTCGGGGCGTCAGGCCAGTCCGCGATCAGCGCCTCCACCGCGGCCGGATCTACGGTGTACCGGTCACCATCCTCGGTCTCGTGCTCGCCCTTGGCCTTGTGCGTCACCGCGTCCACCGTCGCGCCGGTCAGCGTTGCCATGCGCTCGCCGGTGTCCATGTCCTTCGGCCCTTGCCCTCGCTCGTCCACGACCTTCACCTACCCTCCTTCGGATCTTCGGTCCGCACCGACGCCGCGGAGGCGGCCGGTGCCGGTCCGGCGTTGGGTGCGGCCGTCGATCACTAGCCTCATCCCCTCTCGGGTCGCCGCACCAAGGCGCATCAGCGTCAGTCGCTCTTTCGATCGTGGGATCCTCAATCCCCGTCGGTGCGAGCGATCTCAACCTGCTCGGCCATGCCGTTGGTGCCGCGCCACGCCCTGCTCCGCATCGCCGCTGCCACGGAGCCCTGTTGGCGGTAAACGTTTGGGGACAATCTGGTGAACAAACGGTGAACAGGAGGCGGGAGGGGAGGCTCATCTCTTGGCGCCGTCGGGGCCGCCGCCGATACTCGGTGACCCCGCTGGCCGAAAGCCCTGCCGGGACAAGCCAGCACGTCCTCCGCATGAGCCGCCCCAGTGCCAGTTCGGCCGGGCGACGTACCGCCAGCGTGGTGTGGTGCAGCCGGCAACCGGCACGGTCGATGGGGTTCCGCCAATCGGTGCCTGGCGGCTATGGCAGGGGAATGAAGCGGTAGCCGATGCCCCGGACGGTGTAAATGTAGCGGGGATCTCCGGGATCGTCGCCGAGCTTGGCGCGGAGCCGCCGCACGAACACCTTCAGGTGTTGGGGAGCCGTGACGTACGCCGGCCCCCAGACCTGCTCGAGCAGGACCGCGTGCGGTACGGTCGCGCCCGCTCGCTGCACGAGTTCCTCCAGCAGGCGGTACTCGGTGGGCGTCAGCCGGATCTCCTTGCCCCGCACCCGCACCTCCCGAGCGGCGAAGTCCATCGCGAGCTCGCCCGCGGTGAAGGTCGGGCTGGGAGGCTGCGACACAACCTTGGCCCGGCGCACGAGGGCTTTCAGGCGGGCCAGGAGTTCGAGATGGTCGAACGGTTTGGTGAGGTAGTCGTCGGCGCCCACGTCGAACGCCCGGACCTTGTCGAGCGTCGAGTCACACACGGTGAGCATTAGGATCGGCACCTGGGACAGCGTCCGGATGCGCCGACACACCTCGAAGCCGTTGGGCGGCGGCATCTGCACATCCAGCACGACCAGATCCGCGGGCTCCGCAACGAAGCGCCTCAATGCCTCCGCACCGTCCGCCGTTATTGTCACCCGGCACCCCGGCCACGTCAGGCGCGCCCCGTAGGCAACCGCCCTGGCGATCTCAGGCGCATCCTCGGCGATGAGCAGCTTCAGCGCCATCACTCGTACTCGCTCGCGTCCCCGGGTAGGACGATGTGGATGGTCGTGCCCCGCCCGGTTTCGCTCTCTGCCCAGATGCGTCCGCCATGCAGCTCGACGATGCCCCTAGCAATGGCCAGACCTAGCCCTGAGCCTGTGCCGGCGAGCCGGTGGTAGCGCTCGAAGATTGCCTCCAGCTCGTCGGCCGGGATCCCAGGGCCGTCGTCACTGACCGACAGGACGACGTCGCCAGACCGTACCCCGCCGGAGATCGCAATGCGCGTGCTGGTCGGGGTATGCCGGTGAGCATTGGCTAACAGATTCACGACCACCTGCTCCAGTCGCCGCGGATCACCGGCCACGGGCAGCGGCTCGGGGAGGTCCACCACCAGCGCCTGCCCCTTCTCCCGGATCAGCGGAAGCACCGACGCCACTGCGCCCATGGTTGCGGAGCGCACATCGAACG
>JACDBO010000037.1 GCA_013694885.1 Chloroflexia bacterium
GCGTTGGGGGTGTAGTCAGGCGGGACGATGACGTAGTTGAACTGCCAGAGGGGAGAGTACTTGTCCATTCCCGGCACCGAATCATAGATGTTGAGCTGGCCCTCGACCGGCTCCGGTTCGTCACCTTGCGGTTTGCCTTCGTCATCCAGTTCGACGGCGTAGACGATCTGGTACTCCTGGGCGACCTTGTTGTTGACGGGGCGGCGCTGCTTGTCGAAGGCGATCTCGACTTCGTCGCCGGAGAGAGCGTAGACGATCTTGCCGTCGAACCAGACCTGCTCGACCTCGACGCCGTAGGGGTTCGTGTAGGTCAGGCGCTCGACACCGGACGCGGTGTAGGGATCGCCGGTCTCCGGTGTGCTGGTCTCACCGTCGCGGACCTGCCAGACATCTTCCTGCTTGTCGAAAAAGACTCGCTCACCGGCGCTGGCCATAATCGTCGTCTCCTTGTAATCGTCAGTATTTCGTAAAGGGCATATCGAGATGGCGAGGTCGCAGAACCTATGCCGCAACACGGCGCGTCAGCCATCGTGCTCCGTGTGGTCGTTATCGGCCGGCAGGGGGTCGGTGATGGGAGGTTGGCCGCGCTGCTGGAGCATCTGGTTCATGGCTTCGATCTCGGATCGCTGGGCGGCTACGATGGACCTGGCAAGGCGCGTGACCTGCGGTTGGTCGCTCCGTTCGAGGAGCGCCTCGGCCATCGCCACACCGCCCTGGTGGTGGCGGATCATCAGTTGGAGGAAGAGCACCTCCGCTTGGTCGACCGGGATGGTCCGGAGCCGCTCGACCTCGTCGGGCGCGGCCATACCTGGCATCCGGCCCTCGGTGATCGGGTGGTCCATCCACGTCATCGGTGGGTCCTCGCCGTTCGGAGACAGATCCCACACATCGAGCCAACCCTGCATCGTCCCGACCTGACTGTTTTGGGTCAGGGCGATATCGGTCGTCAGGTAGCCGAGTTCTTCGTCACCCGTGCGATCGTGGATAATCAGCGCCATCTCGACCGCTTGCAGGTGGTGCTCGCTCATGTCGCGCAGAAAACCGGCTTCGGCGGAGTCTTCACCGGGATCACGCGGGATGAGCTGGAAGACGAAGACCGCGACACCGATGGCGAGTGCGACGAGCGCGACGAGTCCGAAAAGGCCGACGCGCCGGTCAACCCAGCTCCGACTCGAACCCCGCGCCTCGCTCGCCGTTGCCACTGCCTACCCTTGCTCGTCGCCTTCCGGGCGGAATGCCACCGGGCTGGCGACGGGTGAGGCGATCGGTGAGCCGAGCGGTGTCACCACCGGGCCGATGACCGGCGTCGCCGCCGGCGAGGCCGCTGGCGACGCGACCGGACTCACCTCCGGCGACGGCTGTGGCGAGGACGGCGGCGTACCCGGCAGCACCGGTTCCTGCTGCGGCAGCTCCGTCGTCGTCAGATTCGTCCCGCCCGAGCAGGAGGCGCCTGGTTCCGGCGAGTTGTCGCGGTTCAGCCGGTACTCGCGGATGAATGGTTCGAGTCGATCATCGTTCGCGCCTTCGAGTTCGATCTGTTTGCCCCAGACCGACGCCACTACCGGCGACTTGAGACCGGGGTAGGGGCTGGCGAGGATGAAGCTCTGCTCGGCGATCGACTCGATCTCGGCGATCTGCTCCTGAGGCAGATCTGGCCGGTAGGTGATCCAGACCGCGCCGTGTTCGAGGGAGTGGACGCCGTGCCAGTTGAAGATCGTCTCATCGTAGAAACCGCAGTTTTGCCAGATGTTGTTGTGGTCGCTTCCGACCGGCGGGACCACGTTGTAGAACTGGGGACCGGGGGGGTGGTTGCGCGAGAAGTCTTCAATGCCACCGTAGACGGTGACATCGTCGTTGACCTGATTCTGTTCGAACTCCCGCAAGGCGGTCCAGGCGATCCCAGCGATGACGAGGACGATGATCGCGCCGATGCCGACGCGAACGAGCAGCCAGTTGCGCCGCTGGCGCTCATAGGCCTTGCGTCGCGCCTCTTTGCGCTGGCGGATCATCTCCGGGCGCCGCTCCGCCCGGCGAGGTTGGGTTTGGGCGGGGGGACGCTGGCGCGGTGGCTGGGTGCCGCCGGTGGTTGCTTGCCGCTCGGCGCGTCGGGGCCGCGAGGGCCACGCGGCCGGAGTCGTTGGCTCCTGAGGTTGCTGTTCTCGCTGTGCGCCGTCGCCCGGTCGCGACGCCGACTGCCTGCTTCGCTTCTTTGCCATGCGCTCGCTACAACCCCATCCTGGTGATACGTCCTGGTCGGCGGCCAGCATGCGCCCACGGCGGATAGCCGCTCTGTCGCCGCGCCGGCCCGGTAGACGATGATACCATCGACCGCGAGTCGCCCTACGCGCGCTTTGCCGGCACGGAGAGACGAGGGTCCATGTGTTTGCCCACGAGAGAGCCGATCCGGCGACCGCCTTTGGTTTCCTGACCGACACGACGCTGTGCATCGGCTGCAAGGCCTGCGAGGTTGCCTGCAAGCAATGGAATCAGCTGCCGATGGACAACTTCGGCTATACCGGCCATAGCTATGACAACACTGGAGCCCTGGCCGCCGCGACCTGGCGGCACGTCGCCTTCGTCG
>JACDBO010000058.1 GCA_013694885.1 Chloroflexia bacterium
CGAGCCGCAGCGAGAAATCTCTCGTTTCGATGGGGACAGGTCCCCTGAATGAGCGATGACAGAGCGATTCCTCGCGCGATCGGATTGGCCTTTCCGAACGCGTGGGGGGATCTCTCTTTCATGGGCAATTGCTTTGGCGTAACGAGAGATTTCTCGCTGCGGCTCGAAATGACAGGCTGGCGGCTGGCTGCCACGCGTCTCGTGACGTATCCGGGCTACAGCGCGACCGTGCCCTCGTAGACCAGGTCGCGGCAGCGGGCTTCGACTTCGGCCGGATCGATGTCGATCTGGGCGAGACCGGCTTGCTGAGCGGCGCGGGCGACGGCCGCGGCCACCCGCGGCGAGACACGGAGGTCGAGACTGTCCGGGATCAGGAAATCGGGCGTCAGCTGCTCGGCGGTCACCAGATCGGCAATCGCGTGGGCGGCGGCGATCTTCATCTCGTCGTTGATGCCGCGGGCTTTGACATCGAGCGCGCCCCGGAACACGCCGGGGAAGGCGAGCGAGTTGTTGACCTGATTCGGGTAGTCGCTGCGCCCGGTGGCCACGGCCAGCGCCCCGGCCTGTTTGGCCAGTTCCGGGGTGATCTCCGGCGTCGGGTTGGCGAGGGCGAAGACGATCGGGTGCGGGGCCATCGCCCGTACCATCTCCGGGGTGATCGCCCCGGCGGCGGAGAGCCCGATCACCACGTCCATCCCGGCCACGACATCGGTGAGTCCACCCAGACACCGGTCGCGATTGGTCACCTGGGCGATCTCTCGCTTGGAGCCGTCCATGCCCTCTTTGCGGTCGACGTGGATCGCGCCGCGCCGGTCGCAGATGACGACATCACCCGCGCCGAGCGCGATCAGCAGCTTGGCGACGGCGATACCGGCCGCGCCCGCGCCGTTGATGGCGATGCGCAGGTCGCCGAGCGAGCAGCCTCGCAGCCTGGCGGCATTGAGCAGCCCGGCGGTGACGACAATCGCCGTCCCGTGCTGGTCGTCGTGGAAGACAGGCATGTCGAGGATCGCCCGCAGCTTATCCTCGATCTCGAAGCAGCGCGGCGCGCTGATGTCTTCGAGGTTGATGCCGCCGAACGACGGCGCGATGGCGGTCACGATGCGGACGATCTCGTCTGGGTCGCGCGCGGCCAGGCAGATCGGGAAGGCCTCGACGCCGGCCAGCGTCTGGAACAGGACCGCCTTGCCCTCCATCACCGGCAAGGCAGCCTGCGGCCCGATGTCGCCGAGGCCGAGCACGGCCGAGCCATCGGTGACGATGCCGACGAGGTTGCCCTTCGCCGTCAGCTCCGTCACCTTGGAGGGATCGTCGCGGATGACGTGCGCCGGGATCAGCGCCCGCGGCGGCAGGTGGAGCAGATTCAGGATGTGGTGGTCACGAACGGGGATTTTGCTGCGGATCTCGAGCACCCCCTGGTGCCGGCGGCGGAGGTCGATCGCCTCCTCGCGGAAGGTGGCGCCGCGGGTCCGCGCGCTCGGCCGCGGTACGTCGAGTCGCCCCTCGTAGACGTAGCGCCGCGTTTTCTCGGCAACCGCCTCCGGCGAGACCTCACGGCCCGCCTCACCGGCTTCGTTTGCGCCGCGGACCACGGCGGCGGCGACGGCGGGCGCGACCCGAAAATCGAAGATGCGGGGCACGATGTAGTCGGCGTGGAGTTCGTCCGGTCGCACCATGTCGGCCAGCGCCCGCGCCGCGTAGAGCAGCATCCGCAGGCGGATATTGCGCGCCCGCGAGTCGAGCAACCCCCGAAACACGCCGGGGAAGACCAGCGAGACATCCATCGTGTTGGCATAGTCGGAGCGGCCGGTAGCGACGACGCGCGCCCCACCGGCGCGGGCGACATCGGGGGCGATCTCCGGCTGCGGCACGGCCAGAGCAAAAACGACCGGGTCGTGGGCCATCTCACGGATCATGTCGTCGGTGACGATGTCGCCCGTCGAGAGACCGATGAAGACGTCGGCGTTCTTGAGCATCGCGCGCAGCGAACCCCGGCGGCGCTCGGCGTTCGTCTCCTTGGCGACGTACGCCTTCGCCCAGTTCATCCGCTCCGGGCGATAGCGGTAGATCGCGCCGGCCCGGTCGCAGACGACGAGGCGGCGGACCCCGGCGCGGGTCAACAAGCGGGCAACCCCGATCCCGGCGATTCCGGCCCCGCTGATGACGACCGAAACATCTTCGAGCGGCTTCTTCACCACCTTGAGGGCGTTGTGGAGCGCACCGAGCACGAGGATCGCGGTGCCGTGGTGCTGGTTGGAGAACGTGGGGATGTCGCAGGCCTTTTCGAGGTGGTCGGCGATGGTGAACGCGCGGGGGGTGGAGATGTCGTCGAGGCAGATGGCGCCGAACGTCGGTGAGAGGGCGACGCCCGTCTCCACGATCTCGCCGACATCGGTGGTGGCCAGGCAGATCGGGAAGGCGTCGATCCCGGCGAACGTCTTGAACATGACGCTCTTGCCTTCGGCGATGGGGATCGCCGATTCGGGTGGACCGCCCTCGCGGCCGAAGAGGTCGGAACCATCGGTGAGAATCGCGACGGTGTTGCCGCGGCAAGTCAGGTCGTAGCTGGCGAGGGGATCCTCCTCGATGGCGAGACAGGCTTCAGCAACACCGGGGGTGTAGACCAGCGAGAGAATCGCCCGGTCGCGGATGGGCACCTTGCTGCCGACGCCGATCAGCCCCCGGTAGCGCCGGCGATAATCCAGCCCTTCGTCGTTGAGGTCGATCTCCAGGCCATTAGCCGCCACGGACTCGGTTTTCGCGTCGACACGTACTGGCAAGGTGGACGCCACGTCGCCAGGGGCGCCGTTCGCCTCGCTTCCGGTCATGGGGCGGTCGGATAGATCGTGGGTCATGGACGGTTCCGATCAGCGGTGGAGAACATCTGGCACGTCACGGATGAGATCATGCCACAAAGCCGTCCAAGTTATGCTCTGAATGCGACATCCAAACACGAAACCGCCATGACCAGAAGGGTCACAGCGTTTTTCCTCAACTCCCACCGGGACGCGGGTAATTTTACGTGGCTGAGCGAGTGTCAAGACACGCAAGGAGGCGCGACGCTAGGCGCCACGCCTCCTTGTCCGTAATCTCAACTTAACTTACGGGACTCGCCTCGGGGCTGCCGACTG
>JACDBO010000068.1 GCA_013694885.1 Chloroflexia bacterium
TCCCTACGGACTTCCAGGCGAAGAATGGCCGGAGGTTCTCACCCAAGCCATCCCGCTGGTCCTTCTCGTCGTCGTACCTGCGGCGACTCTGTCGTTGATCAAGAAGTTCCGTCGCTCATCCGGGGAAGCTCGTCAGCAACTGAAGTGGCTCGCCTCTAGCGGCGGGCTGATGGCCTGTCTCTTGGGAGCGGGAACAGCAACCTTTGATCCAAACGACCAACGTGGCTTCGATCTTCTTGAAACGCTGTTGGCCATCTCGTTCGCGCTCGTTCCATTTTCCGTCGGCGTTGCGATCCTCCGCTACCGCCTCTACGACATCGATCGCGTCATCAGCCGCACGCTCGCCTACGGGGCTCTCAGCGCGGTGCTGGTCGGCGGTTACCTTCTCGCGGTGCTGGCATTGCAGTCGAGCCTTCCCGTGCCGGACGATTCCCCGTTGATCGTTGCGGCCTCCACGCTTGCGGTGGTCGCCGCCTTCGGCCCCCTCAGAGCGCGTATCCAAGGGACTGTCGACCGGCGTTTCAACCGCAGCCGCTACGACGCCCAGCGCACGATTGATGAGTTCGGGGACCGGCTACGCGCTCAGGTCGAGATCGATGGACTGAGCCGCGATCTCGTTGAGGTCGTCGATCGCACCATGCATCCGGCACACACCTCGCTCTGGCTGCGGCAGATGGGGGAGAGGCGATGAGACCCCGTCCGAGGGCGCCGTGGCAAGGCTGGGCGCTGTGGGCGACCGCGATCCTACTGGACGCGGCCGCACTGACTATGATCGCGCTCACTCGATCCGAGGCGCGCGTCTACGAGTACTGGCTCGAGCCGAGCGTCAACGCTCCGGTGTACGCCACCGTCGGTCTGCTCATCCTGCGCCACCGACCCGGGCACCTTATAGGGCGGTTGTTCGTCGCGATCTCGCTGGTCGGCAGCTTCCAGGTGCTGACCGGCCAATACGCGACCGTTGCAGCGAGTGCACCTGTTGCCTCATTGCCGGCGGCGGCGATCTCAGCCTGGTTGTCTGAGCTGGCGCAACTTTCTCTCGTGGTCGGACTTCTGTTCACCTTGATGCTGTTTCCAACGGGCTCGCTTCCGTCGGCGCGCTGGCGCCCCCTCGTGCCGATAACCGGGTGCGCCGTCGGGCTCGGCCTGGTCACCCTTGCATTGCGGCGTGGGCACCTCGAGAACTTCCCTTCCTTCGAGAATCCGGTGGGAGTGATTCCGGCCTCGGTCGCGGACACGTTGAATGTCTTCAGTGCCCTGCTCGCTCTGGGATGTTTCGCGGCTGCCGTTATCTCGTTGATCTACAGGTTCAGGCGGTCGGAGGACGAGGAGCGCCTCCAGCTCAAGTGGTTCGTGTGGGCCGCGATACTGGGATTTGCCCTCCTGCTGTTCGGAAACGTGCTCGTCTCGCCGGCCAACGAGGAGCGCTTCGGCTCGCTGATCTGGACCGTTGCCCCGCTGGCCCTGCCGCTGTCCGCCGGCGTTGCGATCCTCCGCTACCGCCTCTACGACATCGATCGCGTCATCAGTCGAACGCTCGCCTACGGCGCGCTGACCGCCTTGCTGGCGAGCATCTATCTCCTGGCGGTCCTAGCACTGCAATCGCTCTTGCCGCTTGATGAGGACTCACCGTTGATCGTCGCCGCTTCGACCCTCGGGGTCGTCGCCGCCTTCGGCCCCCTCAGAAACCGCGTCCAGAACGTGGTCGACCGACGCTTCAACCGCAGCCGCTACGACGCCCGGCGCACGATAGATGCTTTCGGCGCGACCCTCCGGCAACAAACCGAACTCGACCAGTTGAGCCGCGATCTCGTCGCGCTCGTCCACGCCACGATTCAGCCGGCTCACGCCTCTCTATGGCTGCTCCCTCAGCCGGGGGCCAGACGATGAGGAAAGCGCACCTGGCATGGGGTTTGTGCGGCCTCTCGGTGATGATGTTCGCCGGTGCCCTCGCCTTTCAGCTCTTCACGCTCGACGAACCCGTGGGCGGTGTGTTCGGCTCCAGAGGTCTAACGACGCTTCCTGGCGCGGTGTTCGTCCTTCTCGGTGCTCTCCTTGCCACTCGTCAACCACGCAACTCAATTGGGTGGATGCTGCTGGCCGCGGGGTTCGTGGCAGCCGTTCAGCAACTCGCACGTGAGTACGCCACCTACGGATTGCTCACCGGTCGGTCCGAATTGGTCTCTCCCACGACTGCAGGGTGGATCTCAAACTGGAGCTGGGTGCCGCTCGTTGCGCTCATGGGTGTGTTCGTGATTCTCTACTTCCCCGACGGGCACCTTCCTTCCAAGGCGTGGCGGCACATCGCTCGTGCCGCCACCGTCGCGGTCATCTTGGCGACCGTCGGCTCGATGATTGATCCGGGGCCCATGGATAGCGGTGTCGTCGTGCTCAATCCTTATGCAGTCGAGCATCCTCCGTGGCTGGCGGAGCTGGTGTTAAACGGCGGCCTCATGTTGCTCAACCTGGGGATCGTCGGTGGCTTCGCCTCATTGGTCGTGCGATTTCGCCGGACGAGCGGCATCGAACGAGCTCAGATCAAGTGGCTGGCGCTGGGGGCCGGTTCGCTCGCGGCGGTTCTCTTACTGAGTACGCCGGTCTTCCTCACGCAGACGGCGGAATCGCTCGCCTACCGGATTCTCGCCAACGCAACTATCATTGCCCTTGGAGCTCTTCCGATCGCCATCGCGATCGCGATACTGCGCTATCAGCTCTACGACATCGACCGAATCATCAGCCGCACGATCGTCTACGGTGTGCTGACCTCGCTGCTTGCCGCCGGCTACATCGTGGTCGTGTTGATCATCAGATCGCTGTTACCCGTCGCCGATGATTCGCCGCTCGTCGTTGCGACCTCGACCCTCGCCATGGTCGCCCTCTTCCGACCGCTGAGAGCCCGATTGCAGACAATTGTCGACCGCAGATTCAATCGGGCCGGCTACGACGCCGCGCTTACGGTTGAGCGTTTCGGCTCGCGCTTGAGAAGCGAAGTCGACCTCGATGAGATCACCACCGACCTCGTAGCGGTGGCGCGCCAGACCCTGCAGCCCGCGCACGTCTCGCTGTGGCTCAGAGGGAGCGAGGAGCGCACATGACCACGCGCGCTCGCCTCGCCGGCGCAGGTCTCGGGTGTTGCGTGCTGCTGTTCGCCGGCTCGATTGCGCTGTTGCTGTTGAGCCCGGAGGGGCCCGACTTCGGCATCATCACGTGGCTCTTCGCGCAGCTCGCGTTCGCGATCGTGGGTGGGTTGATCGGACTGCGGCGTCCAGGCAACAACATCGGCCGGATCCTTCTGGTAGCGGCCTTTCTGACGTTCGTGCAGTCGACAAGCTGGCAGTACGCACAGCTGGCGACCAGCGGCCAGAACGCCCAACTCCCGGGTGACGTCGCGGTGGCTTGGCTCGCAGGATGGACGTTCGTTCCGGGATTCGTGATCTTCGTGGTCTTTCTGCCTCTGCTGTTCCCGACCGGGAGGGCGCTGTCGCCGCGCTGGCGCCTGATGGGATGGGCTACGGCCGTCTTTAGCGCGCCGACGACGGTCGCGCTTGCGCTCAAGCCGGGTCCGCTCGAGGGTTTGCCCATCGACAATCCTGTCGGGATCGAATCCGCGGCGCAGCTCATCGAGGCCCTCTATCTATGGGGCTATCCGTTCATCGGGGTCTGCGGCTTGGTAGCGAGCTCGTCCCTGATCGTGCGATTTCGGCGGTCGTCTGGGATCGAGCGACAACAACTGAAATCGTTCGGGGCTTCGACGCTGTTGTTCCTCTTCTTCGTCGTCGCCACCG
>JACDBO010000077.1 GCA_013694885.1 Chloroflexia bacterium
CCTGCGCCTCGCGCTCGACGATGGAGGCGAGCGTCACCACCTCGTGGATCGAGAGGCCCCGCGCCGCTGTCTGCTGGCGCATCTCCGGGGTGAAGCGGGCATCGAAGTTGCCGAGCATCAGGTCGACGACATCGGCGGCGGTAGCGTTGGAGCCGAACGTGTAGGTGTCTGGGAAGAGGTACCCCTCGACATTCCGGCCCTGCGGCAGGTCCTCGAGGAAGTCCCACTGCTCACGGTTGGAAGGGTCATTGACGGCTGCCATAAACGCCTGAGCGCCACCCTCGACGCCGGCCTCCTCGAGCACGACGCCGAACTCCTCGGCCCGTTGCCCTTCGATCAGGGTGACCTCGATCGGACGCGGCGCCTCGGCCTGCTCCTCCTCGCCGCCAGTGCCCTCGACCGTGATCGCGTCGATGATGTCGGGAACGCCCATGCCGCGGCGCAGCGTATAGGTGCCCGGCAGGAGATCGCCGGTGCTCAGGCGCATCCGGGTCTCGAAGTAGAATCCGTAGCGGACGAGGCCGGCCGAGGTCAACTTGTCGGAAACGGCGGCGGTGTCGTCCTCGGCCGCGATCTGGATCGTCACCGGCCGGCCGAGCGATTCGGGACTGGCTCGGTCGCGCCAGTAGTCGAAGAAGGCGGCGCTGCCGAAGATGACGAGCAGTGCCATCACCACGATTGAGATGATTTTGAGCGATTGGGTGAGTACGCGAATCAACCGGATGCACTCCCGCGATGGTTTCGGCGTCGATCCTCGCCCCGAACGGGCGGCTGGGTCCAGTTTAGTGGTCGCGCTCGCCAAGCACCAAGCGGCGCCACATGACCAGCGTTGAGCGGTCGCCGTTGATCGCCATCGTCGGGCCGACGGCGATCGGCAAGACGGCGGCAGCGGTTGAGCTGGCGCTCCGGCTGGACGGTGAGGTCGTCAACGCCGACTCCCGGTACCTCTACCGCGGGCTCGACATCGGCACCGCCAAACCTGACGCGGCGGAGCGACGCGGTGTGCCGCACCACCTGATCGACATCCTCGACCCTGCCGAGCCGATGTCTCTGGCGACCTGGCAGGATCTCGCCTCCACCGCGATCGCCGACATCCACGCGCGCGGACGCCTGCCCTTGCTGGTCGGCGGCACCCCGCAGTATGTCGCCGCCGCGGTCGAGGGCTGGCGGATTCCCCGCGTGCCGCCCAACCCGCCGCTCCGGCTAGAACTGGAACGCGAGGCGGCGGCGAACGGTGTCGAAACGTTGCGCCGCCGCCTCCAGGCCGTGGACCCGGTGGCGGCGGCCAAGATCGGGCCGAACACGCGGCGAATCATCCGCGCGCTGGAGGTCCACGCGGCAACGGGGCTGCCGATCTCCACCCTCCAGGGCAAGGGACCGCCACCCTACGCCGCGCTGGAAATCTGGCTGACGATGCCGCGGGACGCGCTCTACGCCCGGATCGACGCTCGAGTGGACGAGCAACTGGCGCGGGGATTGCTGGACGAGGTGCGGTCCCTGCTCGCCGTCGGCGTGCCGCCCGACGCGCTGTCGATGAGCAGCCTCGGCTACCGGCAGTCGCTGCCGGCCATCGCCGGCACCGCGACCGTGGGCGAGGTGGCGGCGCGGATCAAGACCGACACGCACCGCTACGTCCGCCAGCAGGAGACGTGGCTCCGCCGCAACCCGAGGCTGGTGCGGATCGACGTCACGGCGCCGGGTTGGCGCGACGAGATCGAGGGGCGCATCCGTGCCTTCGTGGGCGAGCGGCGCGGCGACGTATAATGCTACCTAAAGGGAAGCGGTCCGCCGAGCGCGCACATGGCACACCGTTTCCGGCGACGGTCGCACGAACGAGCCGGACTCGCAACACGAAACATGAGAGAAAGGAACGACGCTATGACTGAGCCCGCGAACGGCAAGGGATACGCACACCCCGAGGTGCTCGTCTCCACCGACTGGGTCGCCGACCACCTGGACGACCCGACGGTGCGCATCGTCGAGTCGGACGAGGACATCCTGCTCTACGAGATCGGCCACATCCCCGGCGCCGTCAAGCTCGACTGGCACACGGACTTGCAAGACTCGGTCGAGCGCGACTTCGTCGACAAGGCCGGTTTCGAGCAGTTGATGGCCACCGCCGGCATCGCCAACGACACGACCGTCGTGTTCTACGGCGACCGCAACAACTGGTACGCCTGCTACACGTTCTGGCTCTTCAAGTATTTCGGTCACGACGATTGCCGGGTGATGAACGGCGGCCGCGCCAAATGGGAGGCCGAGAACCGACCCTACACGCGGGAGATGCCAGCCCACGACCGCACAACCTACACCGCCCACGAGCCTGACCGCGCAATCCGCGCCTTCCGCGACGACGTGCTGGCGATGGTCAACGCCGGCGCCCCGGCATTGGTCGATGTCCGCTCGGCACAGGAGTACACCGGCGAGGTGATCCACATGCTCGGCTACCCGCAGGAGGGTGCGCTGCGCGGCGGGCACGTCCGCGGCGCGCAGAGCATCCCCTGGGGTCAGGCGGCCAACGCCGATGGCACCTTCAAGAGTCCCGACGAGCTCGCCGCGCTCTACGGCGGCAAGGGCATCACGGCTGACAAGAACGTAATCGCCTACTGCCGAATCGGCGAGCGGTCGAGCCACACCTGGTTCGTGCTGAAATACCTGCTCGGCTACCCGGATGTCCGCAACTACGACGGCTCCTGGACCGAATGGGGCAGCATGGTCGACGTCCCCATCGCCAAGGGCGAGAGCGCCGGGTAACCCCCGATTTTCTGTCCTCTGTCTTCTATCCCCCTCGGAGCATCATGGACCGACAAGCGTACATCGAACACATTCTCGACCACTTCCAACAGCCCCGGAACAAACACCGGCTCGACGGTGCCGATGTCCAGCTCGGTGGTGGCAACCCAGGTTGCGGCGACCTGATCACCGTCTACCTGAAGGTGGATGGCGACGAGCGCATCGAGGAGGTCAGCTTCGAGGGCGAGGGCTGCACGATCAGCCAGGCCGGCGGCTCGATCATCTCCGAGCTGATCGCGGGGATGACTCTGAACGAGATCAAGGAGCTGGGCACCGAGACGATGATCGAGGAGATGGGCGAAGACATCGTCCGCAGCCGCGTCCGCTGCGCGACGCTGGCCCTCGGCACCGTCCAGGCGGCGGTCGACCTCCTCCGTCGCGAGCGCCAGCGCGCCGAGCTGGGCCAGACGATCAAGGACGACGCCGCGGCGTTCGAGAACTAGACGAAGGGTCGAGGAGCGAGGGTCGAGGGCCGAGAGGTTCCTTAACTCGGCTCTCGCACCTCGGCCCCCGACCTTTCGTTGGTGGCGGGTTTTTGGGAGACGTGGCGGCGACCTGCCTCCTTTGCGCCGTGGCCCTCGATGACCATGACCTTGGTGTGCGAGGCGACCGCGCCGCCGACCAGCGTGATCAGCGCGACGTACCATGCCCAGATCAACAGAAGCGCGGCCGAGGCGAGCGGCCCGTAGAGCAACCGCAGCGTCTCCGAGAACCACCCCAGGATCACTACAAAAACACCCTGCGCCAGATAGAAGAGGAGACTGGCCACGGCAGCGCCGAGGAAGACGGCGCGCCAGTACCGCTGCCCGGACGGGACGAACGCGTAGATCGTTGCGAAGATGGTCACCGTCAGGAGCGCCTGCACCAGCTCGACCGCGATACCGATAGTCAGGGTTTTGGAGAAGGGCAGGACGCCGACCGTCCGCCATGCCAGGTCGATCAACGGGTTCGCCAGCAGTGCGAGCACGAACAGTGTGGTGACGCCGATGAACAGCCCGAACTCGACGAGCACACGCCGTTTGAGGTGATCGTCCCGCTCTTCGGCGTCGGAGAACAGGTTGAGCGCCGTCGAGAGCGCGCCGAGCACCCGACGACCCGTGACGAGAAAGACGACCACCGTGAGGACGCCGACTCGCTGGCGCTGCGTGATCGCGGCGTCGACGATCGGCCGCACATCGAGGTCACTTCTCGGCAGAAACTTCTCAACGAGCGAGGTGAATCGCTCGGCGGCCCAACTCGGCTCGACGACGTAGGAGGCGACAACAACGCCGGCGATCAACAGCGGAAAAAGAGAGAGGACGGCGTAGAAACCCAACGCCGCCGCCCATTCCGGCCCATTGGTGGCCCAGACATCGCGAACGGTCTGAGCAGCAACCGGTTTCCATGTGGCGAGGCGCAGCCACGTGCCCTCCGACTCAGAGCGGTCGCGCATCACAACTCCAGCGGATGGGCGCACCTGGTTTTCGCCCTCCTCGTCTCACCATGCAAGCGACACCAAGGTATCGCCCCAGCCGGAGCGTCACTCGCCATCAGTGAATATGACGTTCGATACCGGCAACGAGACAAGGGCGGCTCACGAGCCGCCCTTGTCATTGATCTTCATCGAGAGGATGCTCTCACGTCGCCCGGCACCTAGCGGGTGCCCTCGATCAGGTCGCGGCGCTTGTTGTGGCCGAGCAGCCCACCGAGGGCAGCTGCGATGAGCGGGAGGATCAGGCCGAGGAACGTGCCCCACGCGCTGTCGCGCACGGTGTTGAATGCCTGATTCGGGTCGACCTGCTCCAGCTGCTGTTGGGCCTGCTGCGTCTGCTGCTCGGCCTGCTGCGCCTGCTGCGGGTCCGCCTGCGCCTGGTCCTGAGCGACGTTGGCGATGTCGCCGATGTTGCTGCCGAGGGTACCAATGATAGCGGCGACGCCCGAACCAGTCAGATACAGAACAAGCGTCAGGATCGTCACGCCGACCATCAGGCCGTTGATCATCCCGCTACCGGGGCCGCCGACCGCCGCCGTCTTCGCGGCAACCCAGCCACCGAGGAAGAAGGCGATGATCGCGCTGAGGCCACCCCAGATCGCCGCTGCCGTGCCGGCTCCCTGGCCCGCCTCGCGGGGCTCAATCGCCGTCGAGCCGATCGCGAGACCGAGTACGGTCAGGATCAACAAGGTGGCGATCGCCGTCAGGACACCGGCGATGATCGGCCCCCACTGCACGCGGTCGCGCACCTGCATGACGTTCTCGCCGATCTCGGTTTCCCTGGAACCACCACCCCAACGTCGCCCGGTGGTCGTCGTGACGGTACGGCGGTCATCACCCAGCGCGTTATCGCCTCGAACATCGTCGTAGGTTTGTCTCGTTTCGTCACTCATGGTTACGCCTCTCCCTCCTGTGCCCGGGCCCCGGTGAACTACCGACCCTTCTTCTTGCCGCAGCGGCTCGACTGCCGCCCCGCATCGTCCACATCGCTCAGCGCACCTTCTGTGCGGCCTCCACCCTGATCGACATCGGACTCGCCGACGCGGATTTCCTCGCGGCGCACGGTGTCGCTGACTCGCTCGGTACCCTGGACCGTCTCCTTACCGAGCTCAATCTCTTCGGTGACGCGAGCCCGCTTCTGGACGTCGACCTCTTCGCCGCGGACCGGAACGTCGATCGTGCCGCCCTCGAAGGCCGTATCGTCGCCGGTCGCGTCGCGGTCCACCGTGCGGCGATTCACCGTCACGCGCTCCTCGGTCACCGGCACGTCAAGCGTCTGCTCCTCCTCGACCACATCCTTCTCGACGCGGACGGCGCCGAGATCGACTTCACGCCGGGTAGCGGTCAGCTCTTCCTCCCGCGCCTGGACGGTGATGTCCTCGTCGTCCTGCTGGTGCGAGCGGGCGGAGTCTTGATAGTGATCGAAAGGCGCCTTATCCTCCGTCATCCCGGTTGACGGGGTGTCGCGATTCCTGTCCTTGCGTGGCAACTGTTCTACCTTTCCTTACCTTGGCGCCTCAGGTAGCCAGACTCTGAACGGAGCCCGCGCCAAGGCCTGGTCTTTGGTGACGTCGAGTTGAAGCTTGTCACCTTCCCGGTTGCTGACGGCGCTGGTAGGGATGTAATAGTCGGTGGGGAAGGGGCACTCGTTCCGCACAATAACGTAGGTTTGGTGGACAGCGACGATCATACCGACGTTTTCGCCATCTAACCCGATGATTGCTGACCCTTCCATGGACATCCCTAGGTCGTCGGAACGTTGCATCTGTCATGGCCCACGTTGACCGCGGCCCTGGCGAGAAGTTTGGGAGTGCCGCACAAACCCGGGTGAGTTCCGGCGGATGTGCGCGGCACTCACCCGGGTTTCGCCAATAACCTTGCCCGGCACGCTACCGGCCGCGGTTCCGATCGGAGCGGTCGGCATCGGTTGTGCCGCCGGTCGTCGTGTCGTCGATGCGGACTTCCTCGCGACGCACCGTGTCGCTGACCTGCTCGGTCCGTCCGACGGCCTCCTTGCCGATCTCGATTTCCTCGGTCACCTTGGTCCGCTTCTGGACCTGGACTTCTTCACCACGGACCGGCACCTCGATCGTGCCCCCTTGGAAGGCGTCGGAGGCCACCT
>JACDBO010000138.1 GCA_013694885.1 Chloroflexia bacterium
GGCGCCGAGGAAGGTGGTCCGATAGACCTGGGCGGAGAACGTGGCGCGGGTGGCGTAGAGCACGTAGAGCGAGAGGGCGACGGCGATGGTGGTGACGATGATCGCCCAGACGCCGCGCAGGTCCCGCGTCGGACTCTCCGCCTCGAAGTCCTCGGCCACCACCCGCGGCTCGCCGGTCGCGCCGAGCGTGGCGTCGTCGGTTTCTGCTGCGTCGGGTAGGGCCTCGTCGGTTCGCGGGCGGATGCGCCTGGATTCTTGGGTCTCGTCGGACATCGGCCTCTCCCCGCTCCCGGACCTCGTCAGCCAGGTAGGGGCGGATGGCATCCGCCCGTGGCCCGCGGTGCCACATCCTGTACGAATATCGGCCTTCGGCGGATGGGCGGATGCCATCCGCCCCTACCGTGATACCGCGGTCAACAGGCGGACGGTATCAGCTGGCGCGCGAACAACGGGACAGATTCAACACGCAACGTCGCCGCGACCGATTCGGAACTGGGCTCGGTCAGCGCGAGTTCCTCATCGTTGAACCGGAGTCGGTGCTGGCCGATGCGGTCGAGCCGAATGACGACCTCGTCCATCGTCGCTGGCGGCACGATCACCCGGTAGCCATCGGGCGCCGGCTCGACCCGGCCGTCGTAGGCGTAGTACTCGGCGGCAGCCGCCTTCTCCGTCTTCACGCCGGTCCGCACCAGGCGGCCGTCCTCGGCCTGGAACTCCTCGCGGACCTCGCCGCCGTACATCGAGTGGCGAAAAACGAGCAGGAACGTCTCGCCCACGGCGACCGACCGGCAGATATTCGGGCCACCGGTGCCCGCCTTCAGCGTGACGACCGGCGCCGGGGTCAGCGCGCCGCCGAGGGCCAGGATGGCGGCGAGCGCCAGCCCGTTCGCCACCATCCGCCGTGGCGGCATCTGGTTCCGCCTCGCTCCCTACGTCGCGGGGGTGGCAGGCGGCACCGGCGTCGCGCCCTGCTCCTGGTAGTAGCGGAGCGCGCCGGGGTGATACGGGATCGGCGAGTCAGCGATCGCGTTCTCCAGCGTCAGGTCGTTGGCGGCCGGGTGAGCGGCGACGAGGTCGTCGCGGTGCTCGAACATCGCCTTGGTGATGTTGTAAACCAGCTCCTCGTCCATCTCCTCGTGGGCGACCAGCACGTTGGGGACGATCACCACCTCCACGTCCTCGGTCTGGTTCGGATATGTGTTGGCCGGGATCGTGGCGGTGCTGTAGACAGCACCGTACTGCTCCTGCAGGGCCGGCGCGATGTCGGCGTGCGGCAGCAGTTTCATGGTGACGTTCGGTGTCGCGCCGAGGTCCGTGATCGCCGCCGTCGGCAGCCCACCCGACCAGAAGAAGGCGTCGACGCGTCCGTCGCGCATGGCACCGGCCGACTCGCTGACACCGAGTTGCTCGCGGCTGATATCCGCGTCCGGATTGAGACCGCCCGCGGTCAGGATGCGGTTGGCGATCACTTCGGTACCGCTGCCCGGTGAGCCGGTGGAGACGCGCTTGCCGCGCAGATCGGCGACGGTGTTGATCTCGCTATCGCCCTTGACGACGATGTGGGTGAAGTTGTCGTAGAGCGTGGCCAGGGTCCGGCCGGGGATCGGGTTCTGGAACGGATCGTTGCCTTGCACGGCGTCGGCGGCCGTGTCGCCGAGCACGAAAGCCAGATCGGCGTCTTGACTCTCGATCAGGAGCATGTTGTCGACCGAGGCGGCGGTGACCTCGGCGGTGACCTCGGTATCCTCGACGTAGTTCGAGATGAGGCTGGCGAGCGCGCCCCCGTAGGGGTAGTAGACGCCCCCGGTGCCGCCGGTGGCGATCGAGAGGCGATCCTGCGCGGCCGCGTTGGGCCCGAATGCCACCCCGGCGAGGAGCAGCGCGACGAGAAGTCCGATCAACCGCTTGGGAACCATCCGACCCTCCTCTGTTACATGCGTGGTGGCAACCGCGCCACCGCCGGCTCGTTGAGGTGGGCCTCTTATACAGGACCGGGCTGGATTTGTGAATGCGCCCGCGTATCATGAGGGCAGCACCAGAAGGAGCGATGCACCATGGCAACTACCGTCCGGAAGCCAGAAGCCCAGCGAAGCGAAACGGCGACCGCCGCGATACGGCCGCCGGTCACCCTTCGCCTCCGTCCCGCCATCGACCTCACGCCGGACCTGCTGCTCGATCTCTCCCGGCTCAATCCGGAGCTGCGCTTCGAGCTGACCGCCGAAGGAGAGTTGATCGTCATGTCGCCATCCGGCTGGGAAAGCGGACATCAAAACGCCGGGATCACAGCTCTGCTCTGGCTGTGGGCGGACCGGGACGGCACCGGCGCTGTGTCCGATTCTTCAACCTTGTTCGAACTGCCCAACAAGGCAGTCCGTTCCTCGGATGCGGCGTGGGTCACGAATGCTCGCCTTGCCGCGATTCCAACGGAGCAGCGTCGCAAGCAACTCCCCCTCTGCCCGGACTTCGTGATCGAACTCCGCTCGCCAACGGACCGATTGCCCGCGCTCCAGGACAAGATGCGGGAGTACATGGACAATGGCGCCCGTCTCGGCTGGTTGATCGACCCCGACCACAAGCGGGTCTACGTCTACCACCCCGAGATACCCGTGCAGCAGCTCGACAACCCCGAAACGCTGTCCGCCGACCCCGTGCTCACCGGCTTCGTCCTCGACCTGCGAAAGGTCTGGTAGCACCTTCCGTGCAATCAACGCCGTACGCTGAGGTCAACGACCTGCTCGACATCCTCCGGTCAAGTCTTGACGAGATCCTGAGCGGCAAGCTCGTGGGACTCTATGCGTTTGGCTCGCTCGTCACGGGCGAGTTCGATCCCGACCTGAGCGACATCGACCTGGCGGCGGCCATCGCCGCCGACCTTGACGATACCGAGTACGCGCGTCTGGAGACGATGCACGCGGCGATTGCGCAGGCGAACCCACGCTGGGATGATCGCATCGAAGTCGGCTACATCTCCGTAGAACTCCTGCGATCGTTTGACCCGCGGGACTGCATCGCCGTCATAAGTCCCGGCGAGCCGTTCCACCGGCGTGCGGCGAACGACAGTTGGCTGTTCAACCTGCGCGTCCTGCGCGAACACGGGCTCACCCTCTCTGGTCCCCCGCCGCGGTCACTGATCTCGCCCATTGCCAGCGACGACCTCGCCCGCGCCCTCGGAGGGGCGATGCGGATGTGGCGGGCATGGCTGCCGGACGCCGAGCCGGTCATGCACGCGAAGCCACAGGCCTACGTCATCCTCACGATGTGCCGCGCGCTCTACGCCCACCAGCACGCCGCGTTCGTTTCGAAGCGGGAAGCCGCGCGCTGGGCCGCGCCGGAGCTCCCTGAATGGTCCTCGCTGATCCGGGACGCGCTCGCGTGGTACGACTCCAGGCAGGACATGGACATCGACCTCGACGCGACGCGAACGGAGACGCTCCGTTTCACCCGTTACGTGACCGGCCGCATCATCAACGATAACGATTAGAGGGTGTCTGAACAGCCGTCATCGGGCCAACCGCGCCACCATCAGGCGGCTCATCGCCAGGTAGATCCACGCCTCTTCAGCGGCGTGCGTACCACCTCCACGGTCCAGCCCAAGATCTCGGTGGCCCAGGTCACGAACCGGCCCTGGTAGCCGGCATCGGCCCACAGATGTACCAGCCGCGGGAAGCGCTCCCCCATCTGAGTCAGCAGCTTCCTGGCGCCATCCCGATCGGCCACATCGGCCGGATGGACTTGCACCGTAAGGACAAGGCCGATGGTGTCGACGAGCAGGTGCCGCCTGCGCCCGCTCAGCGGTAGCTCGCCGCTTTCAGTTCGAAGAGGCTGGCGTAGCGGGCGGCGTGGGCCGTGTTACTGCGCGAGCACGGCATTTGTGCCTGGTGAGTGGGGGCAGTCTTCTTGAGCGGCGCGAACCTGCAAACCTTCGTAGATTTCGGCCAATGAGAACTGTGTGCCGGGCGGACAAGGGACGAGGACCCCACCGTCGTTGATGAACTCCGAGTGCCACCGCCCGTCTTGATCGCGGAAACGCCGCTCGACCAACATTCCTTCTTGTTCGACAATCAGGTACGTCTGGAGGCTCGGGAGCTTCCGGTATGCGATCAGCTTTTCCCGGCGGTCCGTCAGCGCGGTGTGCGGCGAGAGGACCTCGACGATGAGGCATGGTTCGTCTTCAAGGTACGGGTCTTCAGGTTCGTCGATGCGGGAGACAACGACATCCGGGTAGTAGTAGGGCCCGTCGGGAACCGGCACCTGCATGTCGCTCTGGTGAACCCGGCAGGAACTACTCCGGGCCGCCTCCCGGAGCGAAACGAAGATGTTGCCGGCAATCCTGCTGTGGGGGCTCACCCCGACCATGGCATAGAGGTGCCCGCCGACGTATTCGTGCTTGATCAGCGAGGCGCGCTCGAATGCCAGGTATTCCTCGATGCTCATGAATTGCCGAGGTGTCGCTCGCTTGGCCATGAGCCTCGTCTCGCCTGTGGTCACGCTAAGACTCGATTAGCTCGCAACCAACCCCAAGAGACTCAGCATTTCGCGCGAGCTGCCGGTCCGCCGTTATAAGCCGCAGCCCTGCGCGAAGGGCTGCGGCCAGGTGGAGTGCGTCTGGCGATTTCAGCGGAAGGTCGAAACGAACGATCGCGTCGCGCGCCCACCGAAAATGCCCTGCCTGCAGATGTACACGCGCATAGAGGCCGGCATCCAGGTGCTCGCTGAACATAGCTCTGGTCCGATGCGCGGCATCGAGTTGAAGGCTTCCCAACCGTACCAATCGGGAGAGGGCAGAGAACACTTCGAGTTCAACCAACTCGCTGAGATAGAGTTCAACTTCTTGCCGGTAGATTTCCTGCACCCGTTCGCTGTAGGTTTCCTCCAGGTAGTACGCAATGACGACGCTGGCATCGAGGAAGATCAATACCGAGTCTCCTCGCGCATCTTCAGCACTGTCTCCAAGGGTGAGTCACCCCGAAGCTTGATCGACTTACGGAACTCGGTGAGGTCCGGGAAGCGCTTCGGCTCGCGCCGCGGCGGCACGATACGGGCGACCTCCTTGCCGCGGCGCATGACCACGATCTCCTCGCCCGCCTCGGCCCGGTCCAGGTATGCCCGCAAGTTGTCACGCACCTCTCGGACACTGGCCTGCTGCATGCCGCACCTCTCCGTTGCCATTCGCGTACACTGAAAGTGTACGCGAAACCGCAGTCGTTCAGCGATAGCTCGCGGCTTGGAGTTCGAAGAGGCTGGCGTAGCGGCCGGCGCGGGCCATCAGCTCGTCGTGGGTGCCCTGCTCGATCAGGCGGCCGCCGTCGAGGACGAGGATGCGGTCGGCCATGCGGGCCGTCGAGAAGCGGTGGGAGATGTAGAGCGCCATCCGGCCGGCGGTCAGCTCCTTGATCCGGCTGAACAGGTCGTGCTCTGCCTGGGCGTCGAGGGCGGCGGTCGGCTCGTCGAGGATCAGGATCTCGGCGTCGCGCATGAAGGCCCGCGCCAGCGCGATTTTCTGCCACTCTCCGCCCGAGAGCTGGTGGCCGCCCTCGAACCACTTGCCGAGCATCGTCGCGAACCCGTCCGGCAGCGCCGCCACCACCGGGTCGGCGCCGGCCCGCTCCGCCGCCCGCGCGATGGCGTCGGCGTCGTCGGCCGCGGCGACGTTGCCGACGCCGATGTTCTCCCCGGCGCTGAACTGGTAGGTCGCGTAGTCCTGGAACATGACCGAGAACTGGCGGCGCAACTCGGCGGGGTCGTAGTCGCGGATGTCCCGCCCGTCGATCAGGATGCGCCCCTCGTCCGGGTCGTAGAGCCGACCGAGCAGTTTCACCACGGTCGACTTGCCGGCGCCGTTGCGGCCAACGAGAGAAACCGTCTCCCCCGGCGCGATCGTGAACGAGACATCGTCGAGCGCCAGCGCCTCGTTGCCGGGGTAGCGGTAGGAAACGTGATCGAACTCGATACCGTGCGTGAAGGGGCGGCGCACCGGCGCGGGGTCTGACGGTGCGGCGATCCGCGGCTGGCGTTCGAGCAGATCGTAGAGTGTCGACAGGTAGAGCCCATGCTCGTAGATCCCCTGGACGCCGCCAAGCAACCCTTGGAACGCCGTCTGGAGCTGCGCCGCCGCCTGAACGTAGGCAGTCACCGCGCCGATCGTGACCTGCCCGCGCACGGCGAGGATGGCGACGTAGAGGAAGGTCGCCGAGGAGACGATGATCGTCAGCGCGCCCCAGCCGAAACCGGCCAGGTAGCGGCGGACGAGCAGTGTCTTTGTCTCTGCGTAGTAGCCGGCGGCGGCGCGTTGGTAGCGGTCGATGAAGTAGTTTCCGAGGGTGAAGAGTTTCACTTCCTTGGCGTACTCGTCGGTCGTCATCAGCGTCGTCAGATAGGTCATCACCCGGCGCACCGGCGACTGCCGGCGCATCTGCTGGAACCCCCACCAGCCATAGCGCGATCCGGAGACGAAGGCCGGAATCGGGGCGAGCAGGGTGGCGACGGCAACCCACGGCGAGAGTCCGACGAGGATCGCCGTCAGCGTGCCGAAGGTGATCAGCGAGCGGCCGAGGTTGAAGACCTGGGCGACCATCTGGACCGGTCGGTTGGCCGACTCCCGCTGTGCTTGCTGGAGCTCGTCGTAGTACTTCGCGTTCTCGAAGTCGGCCAGGTCGAGGGTGTTGGCGTGCCCCATGATCAGGGTCTGAACGTGGATCGCCAGGCGCTCCTGGAGCAGTTGCTGGCTGATGTTGCCGCCGGTCTGGAGCAGGCTGGCAACGACGAACAGCCCGAGCTGGATCACGGCCAGCCAGATCACCGCCCGGATGAAGCGGTCCGCCCCGTCGTTGGCGATCCCGGCCACCACCTCGTCGATCAACCGCCCGGCGAGCCAGACCTGCGCCGCCGGTACGAGACTCTGCGCCAGGGAGACGACCGCCAGGGCAACGGTCAGGCGCGGGCTGGTCGACCAGACGAGCCGGAAGACGCGCACGACCGACCGCCACGTTTGGGCGGCGCCACGGGCGACGGCACGCGCATCGACCCGTCGCCGGTTGCCGTCCGGCGGCGGACCGGCCGTCCTCCCGGATGCCGGGCGGCGACCATTGCCGCCGCGATAGGCGCCGCCCGGCGGGTGGAAATCGCCGCTCGAGTGGTACCGTGTCACGAAAGAGTTCGGGGAGCGTGTCGACAAAGCTGCTGCCATGCGTTGCCATCGACCAGCCACCAGGCTGTCATTTCGAGCCGCAGTGATAGTTATCAGTGATAGTTATCAGCGAGATATCTCTCGTTACGCTGATACCAGTGACCTTGATGGAGATGTATCCCTTATGCGTGCCTTTGGCGAAACTGATCGGTCTTCGTTCAACGCTAGAGTATCATCGGCGTGATGGTCAGCAAGGAGCATCCCATGATGAGTGCTACTCCCCAACAAGCGAAACAACAAGCGCCGAGCGAAGTTCCACCGCCGGTCACCCTGCGATTGCGACCGGTGATCGACCTCACCCCGGACCAACTCCTCGAAATCTCCTCGCTCAACGATGACTTCCGGCTGGAACTGACGTCAAAGGGAGAACTGATAGTCATGCCGCCGACTGGAGGTGAGACTGGCGACCGCTGTTCTGAGGTCAACTTGCAACTCAGAACGTGGGCGAAGAAGGACGGCACCGGCATCGTCTTCGGCTCTTCTGTCGGATTCCGGCTTCCCAACTCGGCGACGCTTTCCCCTGATGCCTCATGGATGGCGAGGTCGCGGTGGGAGACACTGAGTCCCGAGGAGCGACGCAAGTTCCCCCCACTCTGCCCGGACTTCGTGATCGAGCTGCGCTCACCGAGCGACCGTTTCAGCGTGGTCCAGCGCAAGATGCGGGAATGGCTCGACAACGGCGCCCAGCTCGGGTGGCTTATCGACCCGGACAATCGGCGCGTCCACGTCTACCGCCCCGACACCCCGGTCGAGCAGCTCAACGATCCGGACTCCGTCTCCGGCGATCCGGTGCTGCCCGGCTTCGTCCTGGACCTGCGCGAAATCTGGTAGCAACGACGGGCACCGGCACGGCCTAGGACGACTGGTTCGGCTGGGTGGTGGCGCCCTGACCCGTCGCCGCGGTGGTGTCCGCGACCTGTACCTTTTGGGCGTCCTCCGGGTCTCCGGCGCGGACGATCCACTCCTCGCGAAACCACTGCGCCTGCCACGGGATCGCGGTGCGGTTCTCGTGGTCACGGAAGTCGACGAGGTAGAGGGGGATGCCGCGTGGACCGTGCGGATTTATCCCCGTCACACTCCCGGTGGCGCCGTCGAACCTGCCCTCCGGCGCGGTGAAATACATGACGCTGATCCCCATCACGCCGCGTTTGTTCTTGCCGCGCGGCATCTGTACCTTCACCTCGTCGCCGACCTGATACCGGGCCATACTCCCTCTCCCGACCGCATTGTTCTCGGCTCCCCAACGTGCCGACCTTTCGCCGCGGAGTATAGCCCGAGTGCCCGCCGGCCGATGGTGCGGGCAAACGCCTTGAGGCAAGGTGAAGGGCGGGACCACGATCGCCCGCCCTTCCCTCGTTGCTCGTACATTCACCGCTGGCTCGGATTGAAGCGTCACGTCCTTCTTTAGAGGCCCGCCGGGTCCGCTTCGTTGGGTGGGCTGACGCGGTACCCCGGCTGATTGGCATGGACCGAACCGTCGGCGGAGTCGCCCGCCGGGTTCTGTTCATTCGGGGTGCTCAACCGGTACTGGCCGCCGGTCGCCGGGAAGTTGCCGAGGCTGCCCGCCGGGTCCAGCTCGTTCGGACCGCTCAGCCGGTACGGGAGGTCCGGGATCGCGGGAGCCGCCGCGGCGACGGCGGTTTCTCCGGGCGCGAGCGCGACCGTGTCGTCCTGTCCCGCCGCCGTGGCAGCCGCCAGCCCGAACAGGAGAGCCGCGCCCAGGACGCCAATCATCAAGTTTCGTTTGGCCGTGTGATTCATCTCGCTCGCTCCCCGGTGTGCTCGTGTCGTCCGCTGTTTCCCGCTCAATCGTGTCATCGGATCGCTCCTTCCTGACTGGTCCAGTTCGCCCGGTCGACGCCCGCGCACCGTCCTGCCCTCGCTCTCAATCTAGGGCGCGGGTGTGGTCACCACATCGCGCGAACGGATTGATCCCGCGCACCAATGCTCGGGACGGCACCATGCCGCTGGCTCACTCGAACGAATGAGGAAACGCGCGAGGCAGGGAGCGCGCACGGAGCAGCCTCCCGCAAACGAATGAGGGTCAATACGGAGCGATGTGATGAGCGGCGGGGAGGGTGGAGCGTGGATGGCGACGCTAGGTGAGGTCGTGCTCGGTGGCGAAGCGAGCGGCGGCGGTGCGCGAGGAGACCGCGAGCTTGCTGTAGATCGAGCGCAGGTGGGTCTTGACGGTGTGCTGGCTGAGATAGAGCCGCTCGGCCACTTCGGCGTCGCTCAGCCCTTCCGCCACCAGCCGCAGCACCTCCACCTCGCGCGTGGTGAGCCCGGCGGGGTAGGCGGCCGGGGAAGGTGTGGCCGCACGGCTGGTGGCCACCGCGTCGGCACGGTCGAGGGCACGCCGCGCGCCGAGCGGCTCGCAGATCGCGCGGACTTCGGTCAGGAGCGTCTGCGCCTCGGCTGCCTTTCCCGTGGACATGCGCAGCTCGGCCATGGCCAGCAGGGTCAGGGCGCGCTCGTAGGGGGCGGCGCAGGCGTCG
>JACDBO010000151.1 GCA_013694885.1 Chloroflexia bacterium
CCCGGTCACGCCGACTACATCAAGAACATGATCACCGGTGCCGCCCAGATGGACGGGGCGATCCTGGTGGTCAGTGCGCCGGACGGGCCGATGCCCCAAACCCGCGAGCACATCCTGCTGGCGCGCCAGGTCGAAGTGCCGAGCATGGTCGTCTTCCTGAACAAAGTCGATGTGATGGACGACGAGGAGTTGCTGGAACTCGTCGAACTGGAAGTGCGCGAACTGCTCAGTAACTACGGCTTCCCCGGCGACGAGATCCCGGTGATCCGGGGCAGCGCCTTGGCGGCCTTGGAGAGCAGCAGCACCGATCCGAGTGCGCCGGAGTACGCGCCGATCCTGGAACTGATGCAGGCGGTCGATGACTACGTGCCGACGCCGGAGCGGGCGGTGGATCAGCCGTTCCTGATGCCGATCGAGGATGTCTTCGGGATCAAGGGACGGGGCACGGTGGTGACGGGCCGCGTCGAGCGAGGGCGCGTCAAAGCCGGCGAAGAGATCGAGATCGTGGGGATGGGCGAGCGGCGGCGGGTGATCGTGACCGGGGTGGAGATGTTCCAGAAGACGCTGGACAGTGGGGATGCCGGGGACAACGTCGGCTGTCTGCTGCGCGGCGTGGAGGGGACCGAGGTGCAGCGGGGCCAAGTGCTGAGCAAACCCGGCTCCATCAACCCGCACACCCAGGTCCAAGCCGAGGTCTACGTGTTGACCAAGGAAGAGGGAGGGCGGCACACACCGTTCTTTCCGGGGTACCGACCGCAGTTCTACATTCGGACCACGGATGTGACCGGGAGCATCACCTTGCCGGAGAACACGGAGATGGTGATGCCGGGGGACAACGTGCAGATGGGGGTGGAGCTGATCGTGCCGGTGGCGATTGAGGAAGGACTGCGCTTCGCGATCCGCGAAGGGGGGCGGACCGTCGGTGCCGGCGTCGTCACCAGTATCGTCAAGTAGGCAGGTTTCAGGCTGGGCCGGCGAAACGGAGCGCCGGCTCAGCCTCAACGGACCGCGCCGCGCATGAGCGGCCGGCGGTCGAGGATGTTGTACAATGGCAAGGAAGTCGAAGGTCGACCGGCCGGTGGTGACGCTCGAATGCACCGTCTGCCGGGAGCGGAACTACACGACGGAGAAGAACCGTCGCAACGATCCGGGTCGGCTGGAACTCAAGAAGTTCTGCACGCGGTGCCGAAGTCATCAGCTCCACCGGGAGACCCGGTAGGCGCGGGGCAACGCGGACGGAGCGGCATAGGGTCGTAGCTCAATTGGTAGAGCAGCGGTCTCCAAAACCGCAGGTTGCGGGTTCGATTCCTGCCGGCCCTGCCCAGCCTGGAAGTCCGCGTCGACGCGGGGCGTGCCGACCGGCGACGCCCCTTTTCGTGCGTCTGCGCCCAGGCGGCAGGCGTCTGCCGAGCATGGCGCTCCAGCGTCACTGGTTCATACGAGCGGGTGCCCAGGGGGCGACCGATCAGCAGAGGGATAGGTCCATTGAGCGCGCAACGTCGTGCGGCCTCCAAACGACATTCCGGCGGCGGACGGCCACGCGCGGCCAAAGCGCGGACGACCGAGCGGCAGCGCCCGGTCGATGTCGCGGTGGAAGCGCAGAAACCAGTCAAGCCCGGACCACCTCGCTCCAGCCAGATCGGGCGCGCCGGCCGGCGGCTCGTGTCGCTCGAACGGACCGAGGGGCTGCGTCGCTATACGCGCGAGACCTACGCCGAGATGAAGAAAATCAATTGGCCGGACCAGGAGACGACGCGGAACTTGACCCTGGTGGTCATCGCCGTCTCCGCCGTGCTCGGTGTGGTGCTGGGTGGAATCGATTTTGTGCTGTTTCGGCTCTTCGAGGCACTCTCCTAGCATACTAAGCGGGTCGACCTGAGAGGAGTTTCTACATGGGACGTCCAACGCTCCGGGAGCGGTTGGCGGCGAAGCGGGCAGCCGAGGCGGGTGAGCATGCCGTGTCCGCCGAGGGTGAATGGTTCGTGCTTCACACCTATTCGGGCTATGAGAACAAGGTCAAGAAGACCATCGAGGGGCGCGTCGAGGCGCTCGATCTGGCCGACCGCGTCTTCGAGATCGTGGTGCCAACCCAGGAAGAGATCGAGATTCGGCAGGGACAGCGACATAACGTTCAGCGCAAAGTCTTTCCCGGCTATGTCCTGGTCCGCATGACGATGGACGAGGACAGTTGGTATCAGTTGCGCAACACGCCGGGCGTCACTGGTTTCGTCTCGTTCAACAACAAACCGGTCGCACTCAGCGAGGACGAAGCGCAGGGCATCCTGAAGGGGATGACGGCGGAGGCGCCGAAGGTCAAGGTCTCGTTCGTGTTGGGCGATACGGTGCGCATCGTCGATGGGCCGTTCGCCGATTTTCGCGGCGAGATCGACGAGATCAACCAGGAGAAGGGCAAGATCAAGGTGCTCGTCTCCTTCTTCGGCCGCGAGACCCCAGTCGAACTCGATTTCCTCCAGGTGGAGCGCGAGAGCTAACGCGGCGTACTCGCGGAGCGCGTGGCGATCGGGAAAGACCGTCATTCTGCGCCGCAGCGAAGAATCCCCGCGCGAAGCGCCTCCTTCGTCATGAGCGCGTGCCGAAGGTGAATAAAGCAACGTTTGAGACAAGAGAAAGGACTGATCCTTGGCGAAGAAGATTCGGGCCTATGTCAAATTGCAGATCCCAGCCGGAAAGGCCACACCGGCCCCGCCCATCGGTCCGGCGTTGGGCCAGCACGGCGTGGCGATCATGAATTTCTGCAAGGAGTACAACGAGCGGACGCAGTCGATGGCCGGGCAGATCGTGCCGGTCGTGATCACCGTCTTCGAGGATCGCTCGTTCACCTTCGTCACCAAGACGCCGCCGGCGGCCGACCTGCTGCGCAAAGCGGCCGGGGTGGAGAAGGGCGCGGGCAATCCGAAACTGAACAAGGTCGGCCGGGTCACCACCGATCAGGTTCGGGAGATCGCCGAACTGAAGATGAAGGACCTCAACGCCGTCGATCTCGATGGCGCGGTCAGGCAAGTCGAGGGCACGGCCCGCAGTATGGGCATCGAAGTCGCGCGCTAGCGTTCGGCCAGCACGCGCGCGATGCAAGAGGTGGGAGAGGCGCGGAGCGCCTCGTCTGGACCACAGGAGGCAAACAATGGGACGACACGGCAAGAAGTTCATCGAGGCGGCCAAGCAGGTCGATCCGGAGCGGCTCTACACCGTCGAGGAGGCCGCTGAGATCCTCAAGCGTATCTCGTTCGCGGGTTTCGACGAGTCGGTCGAGCTCCACGCGCGCCTGGGGATCGACCCTCGGCAGGCCGACCAGGCGGTACGATCGAGCGTTGTGTTGCCGTTTGGTACTGGACGCCAGGTGCGCATCCTGGTCTTCGCGGCCGGTGAGGCGGAGCGCGTCGCGCTCGACGCCGGTGCCGACTACGCTGGCACCGACGAGTACGTGCAGCGCATCCAGGATGGCTGGCTCGAATTCGACGCCACGATCGCGATGGCCGATCAGATGGGGAAGGTCGGCGGCCTCGGCCGTATCCTGGGTCGGCGTGGTCTCATGCCCAACCCGCGGTCCGGCACCGTGGTCCGCGACATCGAGGATCTGCCCGGTGTCGTGCGTGAGCTCAAAGGCGGCCGCGTCGAGTTTCGCAACGACCGTAGCGGCAACATCCATGTCACCATCGGCAAGCGCAGCTTCGAGGAGGACCAGATCCGCTCGAACGCGCTGGCGCTCGTCGATGCCCTCAATCGCGCCAAGCCGTCTGGCGTCAAAGGTATCTACTGCCGTAAACTGTCGATGGCGATGACGATGAGTCCTGGGGTCACCCTGGACATCGCCGACACCATGGCGAAGGCATCGGCGGCGACGCAGTAGCGATCTCCGCTGAACACATAACGGAATCCTGGCCGAAGACCGTCGGTGCGGTGGATGTGACGAGTCACCCGCTTAATCTCCGACCGAGGCTCAGGGGATGGCATCGAGGTCGACCTCGGCGCGCCCTGGGCTGGTTTCAGCCCAGGGC
>JACDBO010000181.1 GCA_013694885.1 Chloroflexia bacterium
ACGACGTACCCTCTTCACCGACAAGGTGCTTCTCGCTGCGGGCGCCGGCGACAGCGGGGGACCGTTGATGAGATGGATATGGGATGAGTTTCGCGAAGAGTTCCGAGTTAAGGCGCTTGGTCTTGTCTCACGCGGCGTGGGATACAGAAGGGAGAACTGCGCCGGAGTCACGCAGTTCTGTTATGCGCGAGTGCGCTTTGCCAACTTGTACAGGGCCACGAGCGCGATGAGCTATGCCAGGCTGCAATATTGTGTCTGCCCATTCTGATGAGTTGCGCCAGTGGCGAAGGGACCGGAACTATGGACGGATCTCCGGTGGCCACCTATGTATCTGGGGCACCTGCGTTCTTAGCGCAAGCCGAAGGAATCATCTCCATCAGAAGTGGGTGTCTATATCTCGCTGGGGAGACTGGCGAAGTATTTCTCCCTGTCTTTCCAGCATCCGAAGTTGCATGGAAAGACGGCGCCCTTACTTACCTGAATAGAACCTACAGAGAGGGGGACCATTTGGTTCTACCGGGAGGACACATGAGCCTGTCTAATCTAAAGGGCGTTTTCATCCCCGCCAGCTGCCTAGCGAAAGACGCCTTCATCGTGGGAGAGTTAGAGTAGGGGAAGAGCCATTCGGCATCGTCCCGCTGCTGCCGGTTGAACGACGTGGAGCAGCAAGGCAGCCTTTTTTTGGGTACCGGACACTGGTTTCGTGGCTGAGATGCGTGGAGAAGAGCAGTGGGTTGGCGCGTGCATCAAGACCGCGCTGCCCGGGGTCAAGGTTGTGCAGTACGACGACGGTTCGCGGCCGAGCATGCATGACCTCGACCTCGTCCGGGGCGGCGTGCCCTTCGCGGCGTGCGAGGTCACGGCGGCGGCCGACGCCGAGTCCATCGAAGTCTGGAACCTCATCAACGGCTCCGACGAGCGCTGGATCGAGCGGGACCTCCTCGGGGGCTGGATGGTCACGGTGAGCCCGAAGTGTCGGGCCAAGCGCCTAAAGAACGAACTGCCTGGCCTTCTCCGTACGATGGAGAAGGTTACGGCGGGGCCGGAGCACGAGGAGGCAATCGAGCGCCTCTGCGGCCTCGAGGTCGTGTCCGCCAACCGCAGCGGTACCGACTTCCCGGGAAGCATCTACGTCACGCTCCAGCGCGACGCGGAGCGGACCGGTGGCGCCGTGCCTAGCACCGGCAACGGCCTCGTCACCTGGCTGGATGACTGGCTTCGCGAGCCCGCGCAAGAGCACAACCTGAAGAAACTGCGGGCGGCGGAGCCCGCCGAGCGGCACTTGTTCGTGCTGTTCCCCGGCTTCACGACCGCACCCTTCAGTGCGTCCGATGTGCTCATCCGCGAGGACGGACCGCTACCGGACGTTGCTCCCGCGCTCCCGGACGGGATCACGGACGTATGGCTTATGAGCACGTGGTCGACGGGCGACCTCTTCCACTACGGCGCTGGCGGCTGGACCCGCTCCAGCAAGGTGTTCGAGGTGACTAGCGCGTAGCCCGCCGAGACGACTCATCGACGCTCGTGCGTCGTCTCTCGGCTGCGTCATAGTGGGCGGGATGACGCAGGGCTCGACTTGAGACGCGCACTGGCCGGATGGTTCTCGTGACTTGGACACTCAGAGCGAACGCCCGGTCGTGGACAACAGCGGAAACGGCGCGCCCTTGCCTGCTGAGCCTGCGGTTATCGACGCTGCGCACGGTCGTTGAGCCGTTCGGAGACGTGGTCCAGATCGTCTTCGAAGAGGCCGCTGTACACGTCAAGGGTCATGGCGGCCGATTGGTGTCCGAGCATCCGTTGTACTGCTTTGATGTTGGCGTCGGCCGCTATGGCGAGGCTGGCGGCGGTATGCCGCAGGGCGTGTGGGGTGATGCCGTCGAGTCCGGCGGCTCGTGCTGCGGGATCGAACACCTGGCGTCGCCAGTTACGTAGCCGCAGAACGCCGCCGCGTGGGGCCGGGAACACGAAGGCGTCTTCTGGTCGTCCTGCTAGCCGTGTCGCGATCTGGTCGAGGATGAACGACGGGATGGCCACGGATCTGGCAGCGTGGGTCTTCGGGGAGCCGAACACGGCCTGTCCGCGCACCTCGGTGACGCTTTCTGCCACCTGCAGCCGTCGCTTCACCAGGTCGACGTGGAGGACCCGCAGCGCCGCGAGTTCACCGAATCTGATTCCGGTGTAGGCCAGCACCTGGATCGCCAGGCCGTGGTCACCGGCGGCGTCCGCTAGGGACGACACCTGTTCGTGGGTGAGGAACCGCTTCTGTTTGGCAGATACTCTCGGCAGCCGAACACCGGCTGCGGGGTTGCGGGCGATCCGGTTGTCTTTGACCGCCAAAGACAGCAATAGGGACAGGACACAGT
>JACDBO010000186.1 GCA_013694885.1 Chloroflexia bacterium
GCCTTCAGGCTGGCGATGAGCTCGTCCTCGGTGGTGACGACGCCGAGGGAGCGCTGCATGCCGCCGACGACAAACTGGTTGATGGAGAGCGTCTGATTGTCGACGCCGGTGCGATCCGGATCGGGTGGGGCGGCGAGCCGGATGTCGGTTGCGAGACCGACGACGCCGTAGTAGCGGCTCGGGTCGATGTGGCGGTTGAGGCAGTCCATATAGCCCGCCTCCCAGTTGGTGCCCGAGTCCTCGCTGACCTGGTATATGTAGACGTTGCTCCACTCGAGGGCGGCGATGTCGGCGTCGTAGATCTTGCGCCCGGTGATGTCGGTCCGCGTCTTGTCGTTGATCGGCTCGCTCTCGTTCGGGCAGTAGACCTCGAACCCATGCTCCCGCAGCAGTCCCGCCAACCACAGGTTGTACCGGACCTCCGCCGCCACAAACATCGGCCCGCCCAGGTAGAGTCTCACACCATCGCCCCCATTCTCGACGCGCCGAACTCATCATCGGCGGGGACGAATCCTACCCAATCTGACGCCATGATCGCGCCAGGACGGTGGGATGATGTCATCGATTCGATCGTCCCACGTTACGAAAAGCACGCCTGCATCAAGGAACGAGCGTAGTGGACTCTGGGAGCGACCAGGAAGGGATTGGCGATCAAACGGGGAGTGGTGGGCAGCGTACGGAGATCCTGGGGCAAGTCAAGAACCCGCTGATATTCTTCAGTCTTTGTGTGCTCCTTGTCGAAGGAATACTTTCGGCGTTCGTACTGCTTTCAAAGTTCAGTGCGGGGCAGCAACTGGTTGCATTTCTCGTGATGGTTGGTGTTTTTCTAGTGGTGATTGGCGTCGTATCGTACATCACGATCTTCATACCAGCGAATCTGTATGAGCAAGTGAAGGACGTAAGGAAGCAAACTGAAGAAGTAACGTCATTTATCAACACGCCGGCCTTCAGTGATGCCGTGGCGGCAGTCGTGGACGAGCGCGTGAAGGAAGAAAGTCTCGTAGCCAAACGACCAAGCGAGGGGGCGTAACCGTGGTCAGCACCGAACACATGTCCACCGAAGAAAGAGTGCGCCGAGCGTTCGCGGCCGCCAAAGGCGCAACGCGTACGCTCGAAGGCGTGGCGCGCGAACTGGGTCTCCCTGAGAGTAAAGTCCGTGAAGTGATCCTCGGCAACCCAACCGAGTATAAACGGTCATCGATTCGACCCGGCGGAACAATGACCGTCGTCACACTTCGTAATGGAACCAAGAAATAACGCGCTAGCTACCGCGCGAAGTCGAGCGTCCATTCTGGCGTTCACGTTGCGAGCGTTGCGGAATGGTTCCGCGACGGCGTGATCGTCAGCGTCAGGTAGACGAGCGGGTCGGTGCCCGCGTTGCGGACGCCAGCCTCAATGCCGGTCTGCGCGAAGATCGCGGCGCCTGCCGACAGCATGACCTCCTGGTTCGTCGGTGCGGTCTGGGAGGCGGCCGGCGTTGCCGAGGGGGTCGCCGCGTCGGGCGCGGTCGTGACTGCCGCCTCGCCCGCGATCAACTGGAAGCTCGCCTGCCCATCCTCGATGAAGATCAGCGCCGGTCCCTCGGTTGGCGCTTCCGGCATGACCGTACCGTTCGGTTCGAGCGTCGTCCGTGTGAGCGCCACGTCAGCGGCGCCTGACGGCATCGACGTTGCCTCGCCGCCGACGAGCGGCTCCAGGGAGATGCCCTCCGGCAGCGGCGCGCTCAGGTCCCGCGGGAAGAACTCGACGATCAGCGCCACGGCCGGCGCCGTGCCGGTGTTGAAGACCTCGAACGGGGTCGTGGCTGGGATCACGAGGACGTCGCCCGGGTTGATGGTGAACGCCTCGCCCTCGGCCACTGGCGTGGCTTGATCTGGTGTCGTCGCCCCGGCTCGTTCGAGCGCGCCGTCGCCGAGCATCGTCACGTCGAAGCCGCCCGACTCGACGAAGTGGAGCGCCGGTCCCGGATTGGCGGTCATCGAGAGACCGGCGCCGGGTGCGAACGTGATCCGGGCCAGCGCGGCCGGCACCGGCGCGGGCGGCATTGGGTCGAGCGTGGCCGTGAACAGCTCATCGTGCAGCTCTCCCTTAGCCATTGCCGTGGGCGCCGCGCTCCCGGCACCCATGAGAAGCAACAGCAGGACGGCGAGAAACAGACCGCTCCGTCGCGTGGCGCGTCTGGTACACATGGCGCTCTCCTCTCGGGTTGACCGGGTGGTCGCCGTTCGTCGCGCGGCGTTCGAGATCTGTACAACCAGGGAAGGCGGGCGGTTCCCGCGGCGGCGCGGCGTCAGGTCCGGCCGGTGAGATAGCGGTCACGCCACGCGTCGGCTTGCTCATCCGGCACGCGGACGAAGGAGGCCGTGGCGGAGGCGAGGAGCAGGCCGTCGCCATCCCGGCGCAGGTCGGCGGCGAGGTCGAGGACCCGGCCGCGATCGGCAATCGTGCGGCCGACGGCGCGGGTCGCTTCGCCGACGACGACCGGGTGACGAAAGCGGACGACGAGATCGGCGGTGACGGCCCATATCTCGTGGCGGTAGAGCGACCAAGCCATCACTTCGTCGAGCACGGCGCTGACGATGCCGCCGTGGACGACACCGGTGTAGCCCTCGAAGCGAGGGGCGGGGGTGAACGGTGTCCAGACACCGTTGCCGCCGAGGTCGGCGAAGAACTGGAGCCCGAGCCCGGCGGTGTTGAGCGCGCCGCAGCCGAAACAGTTGTGCTCGGCGCCGATCATGAGCCGCTCCGGCCGATCTTCGCTCTCACCCATCTCGACCGTCATCGCACGCTTCCCCGATCCGCCCATTCCGCTGATCTCCACGGGCAGATTCTGCCACGGCGTCCTGGCTGTCACCAATGCTGAACCCCGCCGTTTGCTTCGGGCATCGGTTGACAACGCGGCGACCGCGCGGTTTGCTGCCGCTCTCGACCGACCACGAGTCCGAGGAGGAGGCAGCATGAAGATTACCAGCGTCCGCACCGCCGTCATCGAGGGAAATTTCGACTGGGTGCTGGTGCGGATCGAGACCGATGAGGGGGTCACCGGGCTCGGCGAAGCCTACTGGGGCGCCGGGGTCAACGAACTGGTCCACAAGGCGGCGCCGATCATCATCGGCGAGGACCCGTTCAACGTCACCAAACTCTACGAGATGATGATCCGCTGCCTCTCCGGCGCCGGGTCGCTCGCCGGGGCGACGGTGACGGCGATCAGCGGGATCGAGCTGGCGCTGTGGGACCTCATCGGGCG